>JANPOR010000279.1:0-1729 GCA_031428075.1 Hymenobacter sp.
CAGGCCTAGGCGCGGGCCGCGGGCGAAGGCTGGAGCCAGGTAGCCCGCTTCCAGCGGCAGGGCCAGGGCCTGGTAGCGGCGGTAGGCATGGTAGTAGGTCGCATCGCCGGATAAAAAGCCGCTGGCGTAAGTTGTGTAGCGGTAGTCGCCCAGCTGGCGGCCGGCCACGTAGGCCAGGCCCGCCGCCGCGTACACCCGGCTGCGGCCCACTGGCACGCCGTAGTTGGCCAGCGCTGCCACCTCCGTTTGCCGAGAGCGGCTGTTTAATTGGTCTAGCAGGCCGCTGCCGGGCCCCGAGTTGGGGCCCTACCACTTGTAGCGGACGCGGCCCAGCAGCAGCAGATGCGAATTGGTTTGGTAGGCGGCGTGCAGCTCCAGGCCGTTACCCACGCCCAGGCCGCCGGCCCAGATGCTGGCCGAGAAATTACCGGGGCCCTGGGCTAAGGCCAGTCCGGGTAGTAGCTATAGCAGTAAGGTTTTAAGCATGACGTTTCGGAGTAGATGATCGGGGCTGAGCCTTGTGATAGCCGAAGGAAGCCGGCCGGAAGAAGCCCCACAACCCAATAAGTGGTTGCAAAGGACCCGCTATCTATCAGGAGTAGCGATGCAAAAAATTCATAATGAATGCATAAGCTAGAATAAATCAGACATTCCAATTTTACTTATCGGAAAAAAATAGGCTCTTTGCGTCTCGCCGCCGTTCCGTTAATCCCCGTGGAATTAGCATCAGCGGGGCCCGGGCCGTAGCTTAGCCGGCATTCCCGCCAACCTTCGTCCTCAATGAAAATCACTAAGCTACTCGTCGCCAACCGGGGCGAAATTGCCATCCGCGTGCTGCGCGCCGCCACCGAGCTTAACATCCCTACGGTGGCCGTGTACACGTACGAAGACCGCTACTCGCAGCACCGCTACAAGGCCGATGAGGCCTACCAGATTGGCGGTGACGACGAGCCGCTGCGCCCCTACCTCGATATCGAAGCCTTGCTGCGCGTGGCCCAGGCCAATGGGGCCAACGCTATCCACCCCGGCTACGGCTTCCTGAGCGAAAACGCCACCCTGGCCCGGCGTTGCCGCGAGGCGGGCATCATTTTCGTGGGGCCCCGGCCCGAGGTAATGGAAGCCCTCGGCGACAAGGTGCGGGCCAAGGAAGTGGCCGTACAGTGCCAAGTGCCCCAAATTGAAAGCAGCAAGAAGGAGCTGAACGACTTCGAAACGGCCAGATCCGAGGCCCACCGCATCGGCTACCCGGTGATGCTGAAGGCGGCCAGTGGCGGCGGCGGCCGCGGCATGCGCGTCATCCGCGACGACGAGCAGTTGGAAAAAGGCTTCTTCGAGGCTCGCAACGAGGCCCTGAATGCTTTTGGCGACGACACGGTGTTCCTGGAGCGGTTTGTGGAGCGGCCGAAGCATATTGAGGTGCAGCTCGTAGGCGACCAGCACGGCTATCTGGTGCACCTCGTCGAGCGCGACTGCTCGGTGCAGCGCCGTTTCCAGAAAGTGGTGGTAGTGGCCCCGGCCCTGAACCTGCCCGAGCTCCAGCGCAACCTCTTGTACGAGTACGCCCTGCGCATCGGCCGGGCCGTGGGCTACGACAACGTGGGCACGGTCGAGTTTCTGGTCAACCCCGAACACGACCGGATTTACTTCATCGAGGTCAACCCGCGCATCCAGGTCGAGCACACCGTCACCGAGGAAGTGACGGGCATCGATATTGTGAAGTCTCAGATTC
>JANPOR010000280.1:0-1544 GCA_031428075.1 Hymenobacter sp.
TCCACCACGACAACTCCATCGTGGCCCGCTATTACCACAAGCCCAAAACGGCCCTGCACGGCATCACCCAGGCCGCGTTCAGCCTGAACACCCACTACGGCTTCCAGAGCGGCACCGACGCGGCCGGCAACGACGTGAAGGCCAAAAACAACTACATGGTCGGCACTTCGCTGGCCAACCGTATCTGGTTTGCGAAGAACAAAATGGCCTTCACCGCGCGGGTAGGCTTCGTGAAAAACCCCTCGCGCTACCTCAGTTTCACCCCCGCTGTGATACCGCCCAGTGGTAACAACGCCTTTACCAGCAGCGAGTCCAGTAAACTGACCGCCAAGGAAATAACCGGTACGCTGGACCTGATGCCCAGCGACTACGTGACCTTCCGCCTGGAGTACTTGCATCGCTCATCCGATGTGCCTTACTTCGCCGGCCCCGGGGGCACCACCTCGCCCAGTGGCTACGCCGACCAAGTGCTGCCCGCCCAATGGCAGCCCGACCTGCGCAAATACGAAAACCGCATCATTTTCGCGGTAAACTTCCGTCTCTAAAAATGGCCCGTCCGTTTAACGGCTGGCCCCTGTTGGGGCCGGCCGTTTTCGGTTCTCGCTCACCTGTCGTACATGAAATCTTCTTTTATTCTCTTGGGTCTTCTCGGGGTTACCGGGCCGTGCGTACGGGTGCGGGCGCAGACTGCCCCCGCGCCAGCCCCCACTACGACCACGACCACTGGGCCGCCCGCGTCACCGATGGCAACTGCCGCACCCACGGCGGCGGCGGCGGCGGATACGGTCGCTGCCGACCCCAAGCCGGTGTTTTTCGGCTACGTGGGCGTGTACTACGGCTACGACTTCAACAACCCCGCCAGCCTCACCCGACCTGGTTTTGTCTACTCCGAAAACCTGCACAATCAGATTGCCGTCAACATTGCCCTGCTGGGCGCCCGCTACACCAGCGAGCGGCTGCGCGGCACCTTCGCCATCCAGACCGGCACCTACCCCGACGCCAACTACGCGACCGAGCCCGCGATTTTCAAGAACATCTACGAGGCCTGGGGCGGCGTGCGGGTGGCCAAGTACCTGTGGCTCGACGCCGGCATTTTCCTCTCGCACATCGGGCTGGAAGGGCCGATTTCGCGCGACGACCTCACGCTGACCCGCTCGATTATGGCCGACAACTCGCCTTATTACGAGGCGGGGGCTAAGCTCACCTACGACCGGGGCCAGAAGTGGCTGTTTTCGGCCTTGTTATTGAACGGCTGGCAGGTCATTCGCGACCGTAACCAGAATGAGGCCATCGGCAGCCAGGTTCAGTTTCGGCCGTCAGCCAAGTGGCTGCTCAACTCGAGTACTTTCGTAGGCGAGGGCTACAACCAGCCCGACTCGGTGGGCCGGCAGCTGCGCTACTTCCACGATTTCTACGTCACCTACGACCCCTCGCCCAAGTGGAAGCTGGCCGCCGCCTTCGACGCCGGCTGGCAGGCCCACGCGCACAACGCCGGCGGCTACGACAACTGGCAGGGCGGCGCGCTTATCGTGCGGCGGCGCCTG
>JANPOR010000281.1:0-3218 GCA_031428075.1 Hymenobacter sp.
AGAAACGCATTCAGCAGCGCCCACTCGGGAATGGTGCCGTCGCGCTGGGCGCACTCGGCCAGGGTGGTCACGTTGATTAGGTAATCGGGCTCCAGCACCACGCGGCGCGGGCGGTAGCGGCCGTCGGGCTCGCGCACCGGCCCGATGAGATTGAGGCCGGGGTGCAGGGCGGCGGCCAGCGGCAGCAAATTGTCGTACGCCTCGGGCAACACCACCGGGAAGGGCCCCGAAGGCCGGCCATCAGCCGGCTCGGTCAGCTCGACTGTCAGGACGCCCTGGGCCAAATCGACGTGCAGCACCTGCACTCGCCACACCACGGCCACGTCGGAGTTGGCGGACACCGCCGCGGGTAGCGCAGCCGCCGTCTTCGCCGCTACCAGTTGGTTCACCGAAGCTTCGGCTGCGCCCTCGGGCCAGGGCCCCGTGTAGTTTTCCGGCGTCAGGAAGCCCAGCAGTTCGGCCAGGGCCCCAAAGCCGTCGGCAGCCTCAGCGGCAGTACCAGAGTAGCTTTCGTGCAACACCAAGTTGGCAGCGAGGCGCAAGGCTTGGAGGCGGAGCCGCAGCTCGGCGGGCAAATCCAAGGCATAGCCTACCCACCCGATGGCTTGGCTCAGGTTGCTGAACGGGGCCTTCCGCTGCTGGCACTCGTGGCGCAGAAGGACCTCCAACAGCTTGCGCAGGCGCGGGAGCTGGTCGGCCGGCGCGGCGGAAGTGGCAAGAGCAGCAAGGCGGGCGTAAGGAGCGTCGGGCAAAGGAATGGCGGGCGGTAGAAAGTGTTAAAATTAAGGCCCCGGCAGCGAAGACTGGCGGAGAAACCTTATTTTATTATCTTGTATCAGCCCCGTGGAAGCGCGGGCTCAATGACGGATAATGCGTGTGGCCCCGCCGGGGAGCAGCGCCGCGCGCCGAACGACCTGCCCGAATGCCATTTGCGGGCCCCGGCTTTCAGGCGGCGTACAATCAACGCCAGCGCTGGCCGTTGGCCGTTTTATGCGAATTTTTTTGACAAAGCCCGCAAATGTTCAAGGCCCCGGGCACGACCTTTACCCCGATGGTTCTACTTCGCTTGCTTATTCTACTGCTGGCCGCTGCGCTGCTACCAGCCGCCGCTCAGGCGCCGCCCGTGGCCGCTTCGCCCCTGCCCCGCCTGCTGGCCGAGCGCCAAATCCTGACCCAACAGTACGCCGAAGCCAGCACCCAGCGGCACAGCTTTTTCGGCAATCAGCCCTCGAAAAAAGACTTGCAGGAGGTCGTAAATGCCCTGCAAGGCATCGTGGACAAGGACGAGCAAATCGTGGCCGTACTCAACCAAACGACCCAGACGGCCCAAACCGCGGCCACTCAGTTGCAAGCCACCGGCCGCGACGACCGCAACCTCACGGCTGAGCGCCTGGCCGAACTGCAAAACGAGCAGCAGAACTTTCGGGAGCGCACCAAGCAAGCCGCCGGGCGGGAGCGCGCGCTGGCCGCCGATTTGACCGATGCCCGCCAGGGCCGCAGCGGACGCGACGCGCTAATAGCAGGGCTGGCGTTGGGGTGCATCGTCTTGATTGTGCTGCTGATTCGGCGCCGCCGATAACCCGCTGCGCAAATCGGCAGCCACCGTATTTTCAAGCCACCAGCCACCACAGGAGCCCAGAGGCAGCTGTTTTCGGATGCTTAACGGCCTTTGGGGCGGTCGCGGGTCCGGTTCGGCTGCTCGCGCCGCCTACCGCTGGGGGCCCAACCATTTTTTGCTGAGCACTATTTACCAAACAATGATTCAAAGTTTTCCTGCTACGGCCACGAAAACCTTGTTTTTGCTCCTGCTGGCGCTGCTCAGCGCGGCGGGAACCCGCGCCCAAAAATTCGCGCAGCCCGCCCAAACGCTGCCCATGGGCTGGAACAGCTGGAACAAGTTTGCCTGCGACGTGAACGAGCGGAAAATCCGGGAAATGACCGACGCCATGGCCGCCAATGGCATGAAGGCGGCCAGTTGCGAGTACCTCGTGATCGACGACTGCTGGCACGGCCGACGCGACACGCTGGGCTTCATTTGGCCCGGTACGAAGCGGTTTCCGTCGGGCATGAAGACCCTGGTGGATTTCGTGCATGCCAAAAGCTTGAAATTCAGGATTTACTCCGATGCGGATAACACGACCTGCAGGAGCCGCCCCGGCGGCGGCCACGAGTACCAAGACGCCACCACCTACGCCCAGTGGGGCGTTAATTACCTTAAGTACGACGGGGGCGCCACCGACGGCCTGAAGGCCGAAGGCGCCTACACCACCATGCGCGACGCGCCGGCCCGCGCCGGCCCGCGCCGGCCACCCCGTGGTGTTCAGCCTGTACGAGTGGGGCACCAGCAAGCCCTGGCTGTGGGCCCGGAGCGTGGGCCACCTCTGGCGCTCTGCCGGCGACATCTACAACTGCTGGGACTGCGTGAAGGCCAACGGCAGCGGCTCCAAGTCTTTCGGCGTGCTGCGCATCATCGACGTGCAGGACGGCCTGCGCCAGTACGCCGGCCCCGGCCCCTGGAACGACCCCGACATGATAGAGGTCGGCAACGGGGCCCTTATGCCCAGGGAGGACCGGGCGCACTCGCCATGTGGTGCATACTGGCCGCCCCGCTCATCGCCGGCAACGACCTGCGCCGCCTCAATCCCCAAACCCTGGCCGTGCTCACCAACAAGGACGTGATTGCCGTCGACCAAGACCCGCTAGGGGTGCAGGGCTTCAAGCTTTCGACCCAAGACAGCGTGGACACTTGGGCGAAGCCCTTGCAAAGCAGCGACTGGGCGGTGTGTTTCCTGAACCGGAGCCGGAAGGCCCGACCAGCCACGTTCGACTGGAAATCGCGGGCCGTGCACGACGACGTGGCCAGAGTGGACCTGGCCGCCGACCGCATCCGCTACAAAATCCGTAACCTTTGGACCGGCCGCAGCCAGGGCACCACCGCCAGGCCGTTCCGGGCCGAGGTGCCGGGCCACGACGTTGTGATGCTACACCTGACCAAATAGGCCCCCGCCGGCCGCGAACCGGGTGGGGCCCACCCAGATTATACCCCTCATGACCAGTACTTTTCCTTTCGAGATAGCCACTGCCAAAACGACCGCCAACCCCGCGCGCCAGTTCGCCATTGTGGCCCACGCCGGGGCCCTGGAAGATTACCACGACCTGTTCGAGGACTTCGGTTTCACCGGCAGCGGCGCTTCCTGGCGCGAGCACATCGAAACCAT
>JANPOR010000282.1:0-7021 GCA_031428075.1 Hymenobacter sp.
TTGCTCGCTGCCGCGCTTGTACAATCATTTTTGCCCCTCAGTTTTTGCTGGTGGCCGGCTGCAGGCTTACCGCCTCCGACGTAGAACCCGCGCTCCCCAGCGGCCCGGTTAACAACAGCAGTACCCTGGCGTACTACGCCAACGGCCGGCCTGTGGTGGCCAATAATTCCTCCGGCTTGATTTCCATTCTCCTAGCGGTTTTCGGCGACAGCCGCGCCGTGGTGGGCCAGTTGCGCGGCAGCACCCGGCTGGACTTGCGGGCCGTCGACGGACAAGGCGCGGCGGCTACTGGCGGCAAGTACCACGCGCTGTACTTGACACTCAACGCTTTTCATGGCACGGGCACATACGCGCTGGACGCCCACAATACTTATTATCAAGAGCTTACGCCGCACCAGAGCGGATAGTATGTGCCGCCGGACCCCACGCTCAACGTTGTGCCCACGGTTCCCGCCGAGTTAACCGTTACGGGCTGGGACGCAACCTGGCGGATTGGATCATCATCGAAGGCAGTAATTTCTGCAACGTAAGCAAAATCACTTTCAACGACGTAGACGCCGAGTTGAAGGATGCCTACATCACGTCCTCCGAAATTACGCTCCGCATTCCGCGGGTGGTGCCCAAGAATGCGATCAACAAAATTACGGTGGTTTCGGCGGGCGGCTCGGCCGAAATCAATTGTGCCCTTGCCATTTCCACTTTGCTAGTTTCGGGCATGAGCAATGAGTATACCCCGGCCAGGCAAAAAATGGCCATTGTCAGACAAAATTTTGACCTTTATGTGGTTACTGACGAAAAAGGCAAAATTCTGTGAGACGGAACCCCGGTTAGCATCACTAAAACCACTTCCGATTCTATCTATTTCGTAGTGCCAGCCAGTGCCGTAGCCGGCGCCACGGTGAAAGTAGTTGACGCCAACAGCGTGGAGCAGGCCGTGCCGGGCCGTTACAAAGACGGACCGCAACATCCTATTCGGCTACGACCAAGGCGGTAGCGTCTGGGGCAGTGACACGTTCGTCACAGACGGTAGCACCCCGGGGCCCATCAACGGCAAGTACATCCGTATCAACCAAACAATCGGTGCCTGGGCCTGGACGGAGTTTTCTTCCGACAACTTTGCCATCCCGGCCGACGTGGTCGCCAACCCGGCAAATTATGTGCTCAGGTTCGAGGTAAACACGTCAGAGTCCTTCAATACCAGCGCGGTAAAGTTCCTGATAGACGGCAACGCCGGCTCCACCGACACGTGCCGGCGGCGGACAAGCGCCCCCTTCGGCACCCGCGGCAAGTGGAGCACGATGTCCATCAAGCTGAGCGACATCATCAAGCCTTTGGAGCCAATGAAAGCCCAACACGAGTTCGAGTTTCCGTTTCACGGCGACGGCAGCCTGGATGCCGACATGTACTTCGATAACTTCCGTGTTGTTCCGAAAAATTAACCGGACCCCGTTGGCCAACCAAATTGAGCGCAGCGAAATGTAGTGAAGTGTAGCATTGGCGGGCGGGCAGCTTTTCGCCGCCCGCCCGCTAATTGCGTCTATACTGGTCCCGCATCAACCCCAAGGCCCCCGAGAAGCTAAACCTTCGGCCCCTGAAGCCGTTGTCAGATGGCTTATAACCTTTGCTTCCCTTCATGAATTTCGACCAGAAACACATCCTCATCATCGGCGCTTCCTCCGGCATCGGCTTGGCCACGGCCCGGCTCCTAAGCGGCTTGGGGGCCCACCTGCACACGGCCTCGCGCCACCTTTCGCCCGAGCTGGGGGCCCTCAACACCAACCATTTCGCTTACGACGCCACCCAGCCGGTGGGGGCCGCCTTCGACCACTTGCCCGACGTGCTGCACGGCGTGGTGTACTGCCCCGGCAGCATCAAGCTGCGGCCCTTCGAGCGCATCCCGGCTGAAGATTTCCAGGCCGATTTCGACCTGAACGTACTCGGGGCCGTGCGGGTGCTGCAGGCCACCATGAAGCGCCTGAAAAAGGCTGAGGGCGGCGCCTCCGTGGTGCTGTTCAGCACCGTGGCAGCCGACACCGGCATGAGCTTTCACACCAGCATCGCCACAGCCAAGGCCGCTGTGGAGGGCCTCACCCGGGCCCTGGCAGCCGAATACGCCGCCAGCAACGTGCGCGTGAACTGCATCGCACCTTCGCTCACCAACACGCCGTTGGCCGCAGCCTTGCTGAATTCGCCCGAAAAGGCCGAGGCTGGAGCCAAACGCCACCCATTGCAGCGCATCGGCCAGCCCGAGGACTTGGCCTTCACCGCCTCGTTTCTGCTGTCCAATCACAGCACCTTTGTCACCGGTCAGGTGCTGGCCGTAGACGGCGGGATGGGCAAGCTGAAGTAGCTGGTAGCCGTTGGGCATGGGCAGTCAGGCCGGTCGATAATAACTCTGATGGCCAACAACCAGTAATTGACAACGGACAGTGGACAACCAAAAACATGAAAATCTGCATCTTCTGGCACCGGCGCGACCTGCGTTTTCACGACAACGCCGGGTTGGCGGCGGCCCTGGCCAGCGGCCTACCGGTGGTGCCGCTTTTCATTTACGATTCTGACATCCTGAACCAACTGCCGGACAAGGCCGATGCCCGGCTCACCTTCATTTTTGACGAGGTGGAGCGGCTCGCGCAGGAAACGGCTGGCGCCGGAGGCACTTTCCTGGCCCGCTACGGCCGGCCGGTGGAGGTGTTGGAAAAGCTGGTGCAGGAGTTCGAGGTAATCGCCGTGCACACCAACGAGGACTACGAGCCCTATGCCACCCAGCGCGACGCGGAGGTAGGCGCCATGCTGCAAGAGCGCGGGGTGAGATTTTCGCTTTACAAAGACCAGGTTGTGTTTGCCAAAAGCGAAATTATGACTAAGTCGGGTACCGTGCCCAAGGTGTTCGGGGCCTACCTGAAAACCTACCTGGCTCGCCTCACCGACGACCTGCTGCTGCCCTACGGCTCGGCCGAGGCGTTTGGCAAGCACCCCGCGCCCCACCTCGAACCAGGGAAAGCTGGCCCCCGCCCCACCCTCGAAAGCATGGGTTTTGCGCGGAAAGAGCAGTACGTGCCCGCCGCCGATTTGCCAAACGAAGAAGTGGTGCGCGACTACCACAAAACACGCAACACGCCCGCCCTACAAAACGGCACTACGCGCCTATCGGTACATCTACGCTTCGGTACCCTCAGCGTGCGGCAGGCGATGCGGCAAGCCAAGGCCTTGAACCCGAAGCTGCTGGCGGAGATTATTTGGCGCGACTTCTTCATGATGCTGCTTTGGAATTTTCCCAACACTGCCGCCGAAGCCTACGACCCAAAGATGCGGAACGTACCTTACCGCAACCACGAAGACGAGTTCCGGGCTTGGTGCGAGGGCCGCACCGGCTACCCGCTCGTCGACGCCGGTATGCGCGAGTTGAACCAGACCGGTTACCTGCCCAACCGCGTTCGCATGACCGTGGCCGGCTTCCTGGTCAAGCACTTATTCATCGACTGGCGCTGGGGAGAAAAATATTTCGCCGACAAGCTGCTGGATTACGAGCTGGCCAACAACGTCGGCAACTGGCAGTGGATGGCCGGCACCGGGGCCATAGCTGCGCCTTGGTTCCGGGTGTATAGCCCTGAAAACCAGCTGGAGCAGGTGGACCCCCACCGCGAGTACGTGCGTCGGTGGGTGCCTGAGCTGGGCACCAGCTACTACCCCGCCCCCATAGTGGATCACAAATTTGGCCGCGATCGGGCCGTGGAAGCGTTGCGCCAGGCCCGCCTGCAAGCAGTGTAGCACGGACTCCGCAAGTCCGCGTGTGGAACGTCTGAATGCCCAGCCCGCGCTGCTGGGCACCAATCAGACAGGAATCCCGAACCGTTCGGGGCCCAGACGGGTTGTGGTGCTATGGAAAAGGACCGCATCAAACAAGCCTACCTGGACTTCGTGCTCAACGAAGGCCACCCGCCCGCGTCGGTGTTCAAGCTCACCCAACAGCTGGGCGTGGCCGAGGCGGAGTTTTACCAGCATTACCCCAACTTCGGGGCCATCGACCGCGAAATCTGGGCCGATTTTGGAAAGCAGGCTCGCGCCACCGCCGCCAGCGAGCCGGTTTGGGAAGGCTACGGCAGCCGCGAAAAGCTGCTGGCTTTTTACTATATGCTGCTCGAAATTCTTAAACGAAACCGCTCGTATGCCCTCATGAGTCTACGTCGGTCGCTGAGCCGGGTGCCGGGCCTGTCGCCTCGCGTCCTCGACGACTTTCGGCAAGATTTTGAGCGTTTTGTGTCTGGTTTATTGACCGATGGCCGTGTAAGCGGCGAAATCGCCAACCGCCCGCTGCTGCAGGACGGCTACCCGCGCTTCTTCTGGCAGCAGGTGCTGTTCGTGCTCGGCTTCTTCGCCAAAGACGACACCGTGAACTTCGAGCGCACCGACGCCGCCGTGGAAAAAGCCGTGACGCTGAGCTTCGACCTCGTAGGCCGCAACACCCTGGATTCGGCCTTTGATTTCGTGCGGTTTCTGGTTCGTCGGTAAGCACTGATTTTTTTTATTTTAAGCCGTAAGGAGGACTTTATAGGGCCGGCATTTGTCAGGATACTGACCCTGCAAAGTAAGCCTGACATAGCTCTTTATTACGTTAGTGATCAGCATTTTCGCTTCTTTATGCCCACCGACCAACCCCTTACTTCTTTGCCCATCACGAAGGTGGCACGGGCCGCCCGCTTTGCCCGAACCGGCCTGAGCGTGGGGGCCAACTACGTGAAACACTATGCCAAAAAAGCAGTCGGGGCCGAGTCGTCGACCGATGACTTGCACGCTGCCAACGCCGCCGAATTGTACGGAGCCCTGAGCGAGATGAAAGGTTCCGTGCTGAAAGTGGCCCAGATGCTGGCGATGGAGAAGAATATGCTGCCTACGGCTTATGCCGATCAGTTTGCCAAAGCACAGTACCAGACGCCGCCGCTGTCGGGGCCCTTGGTAGTCAAGGCGTTCCGGGACGCATTTGGCCGGTCGCCGTTTCAATTATTCGACGAGTTTGACCCGATGGCACGGCAAGCGGCCAGCATCGGCCAAGTGCATTTTGCTCGCAAAAATGGCCACGACCTGGCCGTGAAAGTGCAGTACCCGGGCGTGGCCGCCAGCATCCAGTCCGACATCAACCTAGTGAAACCCATTGCCTTGCGCGTAATGGGCCTGAGCGAGACCCAGGTTCGCCCCTATTTAGAAGAGGTTGAAGCCCGCCTGCTCGAAGAAACCGATTATGCCCTGGAGCTACGCCGGGGCCAGGAAATTTCGGCCCGTTGCGCGGCCCTGCCCCATCTGGAGTTTCCGCGCTACTACCCCGAGCTGTCGAGCGCCCGCGTCCTCACCATGGATTGGCTGCCAGGCCGGCATCTTAAGGAGTTTCTGGCTACGGGCCCCAGCCAGACCGTACGCGACCAACTGGGCCAGGCTCTGTGGGATTTCTACCAGTTTCAGCTCAACGAGTTGCGTCAGGTGCATGCCGACCCGCACCCCGGCAACTTTCTATTGCGCGACGAAAACGGCGGCACCCTCGGCGTGCTCGATTTTGGCTGCGTGAAAGACGTGCCCGCCGACGTATACCGCCTTTTCACCACCCTGTTGGCCCCCGAAACCTACGCTGACGAGGTTCGCCTTAGGGCCCTGCTTCTTGAAGCCAACGTACTGCGGGCCAACGACCCCGCGCCACTGCAGGCCCTATACATGCGCACCTTGCGTGCCTCGCTGGAACTGGTGGGCCGCCCTTTCCGCCAGCCTGTGTTCGACTTTGGTGATCCGGCCTACATGGCTGCTCTTTATGCCTTGGGCGACGACTTAATGGCCGACCCGGAGCTGCGCCGTCAGCGCGAGCCCCGCGGCTCGGCCCACTTCATCTACCTCAACCGCACCTACGTGGGCCTGTTTGCCTTGCTGACAGAGTTGAAGGCCCACGTGCGCACCCAATAACGACTTGGCTGTAAGCAGCTTTTTTGGGCGGTGGTCCAAAGCGGAGTGATATTCTATTTTCAGTTATTAGCGCGTTCTAATAGGAACCACTTGAATAGAGTCAGAAAAGCGGAAAAAAGTGTGTCAAGAAGCAGAATTAAATGCTGGAATCACCCTGCTTTGGACCACCGCCGGGTCTTTAAGCGCTTGGCGTGGTTGTAGGCCAGCAAAAAAGCTTGCAGGTGCTCGTTGAGTTCGTTCGTGGTCTGGTAATGGTAGCGCTGCACGGTGGCTTCCTTAATCGTGCGGTTCAGGCGTTCGACCTGGCCGTTGGCCCAAGGATGGGCCGGCTTGGTCAAGCGGTGCTCCACGCCGTATTCGCGGCAGATGCGGTCAAAGCTGTGCCCACCGGGCAGGAACTGGTGCGCCTGGGGCGTGAACTGCACCCCGTTGTCCGTCAATACGGTATGCACTTTGTAGGGCAGCTTATCCAGCACTCGGCGTAGAAATTCGGCGGCTACGACGCGCTTGGCTCGCGGATGCAACTCCGCAAACGCCACCTTGCTGGTGCGGTCGATGGCGACGAAGAGGTACTGGCGGCCTTCTTCGGTCTGCAACTCGGCAAAATCGACGTGCAGGTAGCCGAGGGGATAGTCCTTAACCTTGTTTTTCGGCGGGCTTTGCCCGTCCTCGCTCAGGGGCAGTCGGCTAATGCCGTGGCGCTGAAAACAGCGGTGCAGCGCCGAGCGGGAAAGGCGCGGCATCGTGGCTTGTAGCGCATAGAGGCAATCATCAAGCGGCAGGAGGGTGTGCCGGCGGAAGGCCACGGCGATGGCCTCTTCTTCGGGTGTAAGCACCGTTGAGGCCGGTGCTGGCCCCATTGGCGCATCGGTGACGGTGGCGCGTTTGCGCCACTTGGCCACCGTTTTGGGGTTGATGCCGTGCCGTACGGCTAGCGCTTGTAAGCTTTCCTGACTACGTTGGATAGCGCGCCGTACTGCCGCTGCTGTGCGGGCGCTGCCGTGGAGTATTTGTCCCATAGGTCTGTGCGAAATTCCTGCCCGGAAAATACACCATCACGCTCTGGGACTATACA
>JANPOR010000283.1:0-15758 GCA_031428075.1 Hymenobacter sp.
AGTGGGCCCGGGACCACTGCGGCCGGCGGCTGGAAACCGCGCCTGGGCCCACGGGCAGCGGCGGCTTTACGCCCGTGCCCACCCGGTGGGCGTCGGGCGCTTCATCAGCTAGCTGCGATGGGACCGGCGCCTGTGAGTCAGGTCCACGAGTGCGAGACAACCGCTGCCGAAACCACTATCTGCCTATCCAGCATTCGACACCTTATCCGCAAATTTTAACAGGCTCTGAATATAAGCCGTAACATAACTTGCCTCGGATAGCCGGTAGAATTGGCAAGTTAATGCCACGGGTCACTAAAAACCCGGAAATAAATGGTGGTGCTTGCCGAAACCACTCCCCACAGGCACATACTTTTCCAGCATATTCTGATCAAATTCCAACATGAGCGCTTCTGCACAAAAAACAATCTTGGTTTTTTCGTTTGCCTTGCTTGGCCTGTCCGCCTGGGCCCAACAGCCGTTAGGCATTTTTGAGGGCCACCAGGACGTTGGCACAGGGGTAAAAGCGGGCGCTGCCACGTACTTACCGGCCACTCAGCAATACATAATCTCGGGTTCGGGTTACAACATCTGGCTCGACCACGACGAATTTCAGTACGCCTATAAAAAAATAAAGGGCGATTTCATTCTCTATGCCCGGGCCGAATTTGTCGGCTGGAACGGCGTGGACCCGCACCGGAAAGTTGGCTGGATGGTGCGCAAGAATTTGGAAGGCAATTCTCCGCACGTCAACGCCGTGGAACACGGCGACGGGTTAATTTCTTTGCAGTTCCGGAAAACAGCCGGAGCCCCCACGGAAGAAATACGTGCAAAAATTACGCACGCCAACGTTATCCAACTGGAAAGAAAAGGCAGCACCTACACGATGCGGGTGGCCCAGTTCGGGCAACCGTTCGTCACGGAACAAGTGGCTGACATTGACCTCGGCGACGACGTGTACGTGGGCCTTTTTGTGGGTTCCCATAACGCGGACGTTACGGAAACAGGAGTTTTCCGCGACGTAAGAATCTCCGTGCCGGCGCCCGAAGGACTGGTGCCATACAAGCAATATTTGGGCAGCCGCATCGAAGTACTGGAAGCCGCGACCGGGGTCCGGGAAATCGTTTACACCTCGCCCAACTCTTTGCAGGCCCCCAATTGGCGGCCCGACGGAAAGAGCTTGGTTTACAACAGCGGGGGCTTGATGTACAACTTCGACCTGGCTTCGCGGCAACCGGTGGTTTTGCCCACGGGCGCAGTAAAAAACAACAATAACGACCACGTGCTTTCATTCGACGGCAAAATGCTAGGTCTGAGCAGCGGCGTTGAAAAGCTTGGCGGCTCGATTGCGTACACCGTTTCGTCCGCGGGTGGAACACCAAAACAAATTACTCCCAAGGGGCCCTCCTACCTGCACGGCTGGTCGCCCGACGGCAAGAATATTCTATTTACCGGGCAGCGCAACAACGAATTTGACATTTACCGGGTGCCATCGGCCGGCGGCAAAGAAGTTCGCCTCACCACCGCTACCGGTTTGGACGACGGCCCCGAGTACACGCCCGACGGCAAGTACATTTACTTCAATTCTAACCGCACGGGTACCATGCAGATATGGCGCATGAAAGCCGACGGCAGCGCCCAGGAAGCCATCACCAAAGGCGATTACCAAGATTGGTTTCCGCACGTTTCGCCCGACGGAAAATGGATTGCCTTCGTATCCTTCTTAAAGGACGAAGTAGCCGCCGGTGACCATCCGTTTTACAAGCACGTGTACTTGCGCCTGATGCCGGTGGCGGGAGGCGAGCCCAAGGTCATCGCCTATGTCTACGGCGGGCAAGGCACGATGAATACGCCTTCGTGGTCGCCTGACAGCAAGAGAATTGCCTTCGTAAGCAATAGCGCAGATGTTGGACAATAAGATTTAAGGAAATGCGTGATTTTCGAACAACGTAATAAAATTATTTTTAACCCATGAAGAAACTCCCTCTCATTTGTCTGCTGGTTTTGTCAGTCAGTCTTACGCTTATAAACAATGTTTCCGCGCAAAGCGTAATCGCGATAAACCACATTGCTTTGTATGTGAACGATTTACAGACCAGCGCTGCCTTCTACAAGAATGTCATGCAACTGCAGGAAATTCCGGAACCGTTCAAAGACGGAAAACACGTATGGTTTAGAATTGGGCCCCACAGCCAACTCCATGTTATCCAAGGGGGAAAAATAGAAGAACACGACATAAATACGCACACAGCGTTCAGCGTGAAGAATCTAAGAAAGTTTACGGATCACCTCGATAAAGCCAACGTGCACTACGGAAACTGGAAGGGCGATGAGAAACAAACTACCGCCAGGCCTGACGGGGTGCAGCAAGTTTATTTCCAGGACCCTAATAAATTTTGGATAGAAGTCAATGATGACAAGTTTTAAAATAAGATAAAATCTAAGATTGTTTTAATGTAATACGAGTAACGCCAGGGGGGCTCGTTGTATTACACTAACACATTGAACACTAAAATATTACTATTGTAGAAGCTGTAATGTTTTATTTATTAAATATTACTCATGATGCATATTGGCCGCGCTGGGGTCGAGGATATTATTGTCAGCCAGCCAATCTGCCATTCGCTGCGGCCATGTGCTTATGGAGGCCAATTTCGAACGCTGGCCCATGTTAAATCCGTGGCTGCCCTGCGTATAGATGTGCACCTCTACCGGGACGTGCGCGGCACGGTAATTCTTGAGCAGCTTCACAATGGGTTCTGAACAACATACATCGTTGTTGGCGGCAAGCAGAAATGCAGGTGGAGCCGTCGAATTAATTGTATCAGGAATACCCAAAGGACCCGGGTAGATAAGCATCTGGAAATCAGGCTTGCCGTTGAGTCGGTCGATGGGGTCGGCAGCTTTCGCATCACCTTGTCCGTTAGCGTACGCCACCATGGCAACCACTTCACCACCCGCCGAAAAGCCGAGCATGCCCACGCGGGCGGGGTCAATACCCCATTCTTTAGCCCGGCTCTTCACCAACCGCATGGCGCGGTACGCGTCTTGCCGGGGGTGTTTTTCTAAGGAATAGGGAGAATTTTCTTCGCGACTCAGACGGTACTTAAGCACGAAAGCGGCCACGCCAAGGCTGTTTAAAAAAAGGGCCGGCTCCATGCCTTCTGCGTTATACACCAGCCCCCGGTGGCCGCCCCCGGGACATATAATTACGGCGGCACCGGTTGCTTTTTCTTTAGGAGGCAAGAAAACGGTAATCGAAGGATTGTGGATGTTTGTCACCCAATAGTCTTTGACCTGTTCGGGTTCATTCCGCCTGTTTTCGAACCCTGGAGCACCTTTGGTCCAGAGTGGAAGCACTAGTGGCTTTATCTGAGCATGCGCGGGACAATACTGAAATAGCCAAAAAAGCACAAGCAAAAGGGTGAGCCTAGGCATATTATAAACGATTTAAGCTACTGTGCAAAAGAACCTGCGCTACTACGGCTGACGCCTGCCCCTATCCTATTTCCTTCACAACCTTTTCCAATAGCGCTTTCGTCTTTCTTATGCCTTGCTCCTCGCTCAATTTTTCGCCTTCGTACTCAATACCTACATACCCTTTAAAGCCAGAGTCCTTAATAATTCTAAACATTTTAAGATAATCCGTTTCCACACAATTACCGGCGGCGTCAAAATCAAAGGTTTTGGCGCTCACACCCTTTGCAACCGGCATCCACTCTTTTACAGCTTTATATTTATCGTATTCCTCAAGGCAATTACCCTTGTAAAGGTCGCCTGTGTCGCGCCTGATGCAGAAATTGCCGAAGTCGGGCAGAATGCCCACGTTGCTTCTGCTTACTTTTTGAATGGTTGTTAGCAACCACTGCCCGTTGGAAGTGTAGCTGCCATGGTTTTCCACAATCACGTTTATGCCAGCCTTCTGCGCATACTCGCCCAACCGATTCAACCCATCAGCCGCCGCTTTCTGGACCTCCTCTTCCGTGCCTTTGCCAAATGCATTTACCCGCACGGTTGAGCAGTCCAGGTACTCAGCAGCATCTACCCATTTATAATGGTTTTCAACCGCCTTTATTCTTTCTTGCTCGTCCGACGAACCCAGATCTCCCTCGCCGTCGATCATGATGAGGTGGTTCTTTACGCCGTTGTCGTGGCAGCGCAGCAGCAATTCGCTTAAGTACTTCTTATCTTCAGCTTTATCCTTAAAAAACTGGTTCACATACTCAACTACGTTGATACCGTACTGCTTTTTCGCAATTACCGGAAAGTCAAGGTTGCTAATTTTATTTCCAAATAAGGCTTTATGGAACGACCACTCGGCCAAAGAAATCTCAAAAAAGGCCTTTCTAGGGGCAGCCTCGGTAAATAAGTGCGGCGCGACGGTTGCGGCGGCGGTTAAGGCTGCGGCACTCTTAATAAAATGGCGGCGGGAAGTGGTCATATGCGTACCGAGTTGTGAAAAGTAAAATGTTTACGCTGATTTATTTACCACTAGGGCCCCTGCACCACTTTGGGTGCTTTTCACAAATCCGAGTAATCCGTAGGTTTTAAGAAGGCAATGTCCATATGCGAAACATTATTCTGGTACTCCTGCATTGATGACAATTTTTTCCATTCGGGGTCGCTGCTGAAAGTTTTCCAATGCTCTTCCCGCGCTTGCATGTTTTTGAACGAAGTCATGTACATCAGATTTGGCATCTTAGATCCAAAGATGACTTTGCCGTAAAAAATGCCGTTAAAGCCGAGCCGGGAGAAAAGCTTAATTTCGCCGCCAGCGTTAAACATCTGCACTTTATTTTGAAATATCTTTTCGCTGGCACCTTCGTAACTCCGCAATTCATAAATCCTTTCCTTCTTAGGCGTCTCCAGGCTGGGGGCCCTCAGCTCAGTCATCTCGTCAAGAGCTTTGATGAAGATGGTTTCCATGCGGTTATAAGCCGGTTTATTAAAGGCAGCGTTCGTGTACTCGCCGGGGATATTCTTCGGGCGAATGGGTTGATTTTCCAGTTTTTCCCACTGTTTCAGCGATTGGAAAGGGATGAAGACATATATTTTTTTGTCCGCCGTCGTGTCGTTGCCTATGGGTTTAAACACGCCGATATTACTGATTCCCGCAGCGTGCATGGCAGGAAGATATTCCCGCTGAAGAAAGCTATCTATAATTGCTTCTTGCCGGCCGTTGCTTATGTGGTAGACTTTTAATTCAAAGTACGCTGGCCGGCTGGAGACGGGATACGCACTAACGTTTAGGCTGTCGAGCAGAAAACACCAGAACGCTACAAAAAACAACGGAGCAAACTTTATCATGACGTAAAATGGTAAAAAGTTGTTTGTTAAACCAATTTAGAAGTTTCCTTGCTGTTTATCCTGTGTCTTCAATAATTACTGAGATAGCAGCAGCTGCAGCGCTTTAATTGGCGGCAGCGTCGCAACGGCCCAGCATTGGAAACAGCGGTAGCACAAGTCACCAAAATTCGGTTAGAGGTTATGAAACGGAGGGTAAGTAGCACGGCGTGAGCTAGGAACAGAACTCGAAAGTAGCACAACGAGTCTTATAGAGGCCCGCCGGGGTCGAAATTTACGGCACCTGCCCGATCGGGATTCGTCAGCCTCGTTTCACTCCGTACAAAAGCCCCGGCCAAATCGGCTGGGGCTTCGTGTTGTGTTGCTCCGCGTAAGCGCTTTGCTTTTATTGACTTACAGAGAGCGCGGCTTACGGGACTGTGCTACTGGGCCGCTTGGAATTTGTCGGCGAAGAACGCCAGCGTGAGGGTCCAGGCCTCGTGAGCGGCATCGGCGTTGTAGCTGGGGCGCTCGTCGCAGTGGAAGCCGTGATCGGCGTAGGAAATGACAGTGTTAACGTAGGGCTTCTGAGCGGCGTCCACGGCTTCGATTACTTCGGCAATATGATCTTTGGAAATATGCTGGTCGAGCCCACCCCAAAAGAACAAGTGCGGCGCGTGGAGGTCGGCGGCGCGGTCTTTCAACTGCTGGAGGCCCCCGCCGTAGTACGACACGGCGGCCGCCAGCGGCAGCACGGCATTGGCCAGAAACGACACGCGGCCGCCCAGGCAGAAGCCGATGCTACCGATTTTGTCGGCCGCCACGTCGGGCTGGCCGGTGAGCCAGGCGTGGGCAGCGTGCAGGTCGGCCGTCAGGCCTTCCACCGTGATGCCCTGAAAGTGTGGCATAGCGCTGGGAAAATCGTTGTAGGAAATTTCCAGGCCCGGCGCGGCCGTGCGGTGGAATAGCTCGGGGGCCACCACGGCGTAGCCGGCCCGTGCCAGCCGGTCGGCCACGCTGCGGATGTGGTGGTTCACGCCAAAGGCCTCCTGTAACAGAATGATGCCCGGCACTGAGCCGTTGGCCTGCGGCGGCCGGGCGGTGTAAGCATGCATCGTGGTGCCGTCGTTTACCGGTAAGGCGAGGGAATTGGGTGAACTCATGAGCTTTTGGAAGAGAAAAAAGACACGTGTCTACCCAACGGACTCGGCGGCGAATGGTTCGTTGAGATCTACCTAGCGGGCCCCAGCGACGGGCTGGCGCAGGAAGTCACGGTACCACAGGCCCGAGCTTTTCACGGTTCGCTCCTGGGTTTCGTAGTCGACGTGGATGAGGCCGAAGCGGGGGCCGTAGCCCTCGGCCCACTCGAAGTTATCGGTGAGCGTCCAAGCGAAGTAGCCGGCCACGTCCGTGCCCGCGCGGCGGGCCCGCAGCACCTGGCCCAAGGCGGCCTGCAGGTAGGTACGGCGGGCAGTGTCGGGCACGCAGGGGCCTTGGCGCACGTCGGGAAACGCTGATCCACTTTCTGTTACGACCAACTGCGGGGCATTCGGGTAGGCCGCGTACTGTTGCAGCATGTGGTAAATACTTTCCGGGTACACCTCCCAACCCATGTCAGTGTGGACCGTACCGCGCCGCTTGGCGGACACCAGAGCAGCCCATTGCAAGGGCAGCCAGGGCGAGAATTTAACTACCTCCCGGGTATAATTCTGGATGCCCCAGAAGTCGAAATCGAACTTCATTCGCTGGTCGTCGCCGGGCTTAAGGTAGCGCTCCAGCAGCCAGCGCAGAGCCGGCAGCTCGGCCACAGGGTAGCCCAGGCCCAAGGCAGGCTCCACGAAAAAGCGGTTGAGCAGGGCATCGGCGCGGCGGGTGGCGGCTTCGTCGTAGGCGTTTCCCGGCCGGTGCGGCGTGAGGTAGGAGCACGAGAACGTGGTGCCGATGCGGGCCGAGTCGGGCAGGAAAGCCCGCAGCGTGCGCCCGCCCTCGGCCTGGGCCAGGGTGGCGTGGTGGGCCGCCGCCAGGAAGGCCCCCGGGTGCCGCCGCCCTGGCGCGTGCACGCCCAGCAGATGCCCGGCCCCCACGAACACCATCGGCTCGTTGAGCACCATCCAGTACTGCACCCGGTCGCCCAGGCGCTGGGCCAGCACCTGAGCGTAGTCCGAAAGCCAGCCCACCACCGAGCGGTTGGCCCAGCCGCCCTTGGCCTGCAACGCGCTGGGCAAATCCCAGTGGTACACCGTGAGCCAGGGCCGCAGGTCGCGTTCCAGGCAAGCGTCCACCAGCCGGTCGTAGAAGTCGAGCCCGCGCCGGTTCACGGCCCCCACGCCGGCGGGCAGCACCCGCGGCCACGACGCCGAAAACCGGAAATCCGTCAGCCCCATGGCCTGGGCCAGGTCGAGGTCGGTGGCATGACGGTGGTAAAAGTCGGTGGCCACCCGCCCGTGCTCACCGCGCCGGACGGCCCCCTTGCGCCGGGTAAAGTCGTCCCAAATGCTGGGGCCCTTACCCTGCAGTTGCCAGGCACCCTCTACCTGGTAAGCAGCGGCAGCAGCCCCCCAATGGAAATCCGGCCCGAAATCGGCGCGGGTAAAATTCGGCGGCGCAGAGGCCGGAAAGAAAGCCGCCGGTAATGAAGCAGGATGGTCAATCATGCGCGAGGCGCGGAGAATTGGGAGGAAAAGAAGGATGGCTGGACCCGGCCGAGGCGTTGGTCGGGCAACTGCCCGGCCAGTAGCTGGTCGAGCACGGCCCCCGTGCGGTCGGGGTAGTCCACGGGCACGGCCCGGCCCTGGTGCAGCCACTCATCGACGACGGCCAGGTGCTTGTCTTTTAAATTTTTAATGACCGGCACGCCCATTTCAGCCAGGGCCGCCGCGTTGCACTGCTGTTCGTATTGCTGCTTCATGGGCACCACGAGCAACTTTTTACCCAGGTAAAGGGCCTCGGCGGGGGTTTCAAAGCCGGCCCCGCAGAGCACGCCGGTGGCCCGCGCCAGGCTGCCCAAGAAGTCGGCCCCGCTCACCGGCCACACCCGCACGTTGCCGTATTCGGCGGGCACCGCGCTGTGCTTACTGAACACTTCCCAACGAGTGTCGCGGCTCAGATAGCGCAGCCGTTCCACCAGCAGTTGTTCCTCGAATGCCGGCAGGTACACCGTGTAGTGGCCCTCGTCGGTGGGCACCAGGGCCCGCACCTGCTGGCGGATGACGGGCGTCGCGATGCCCGGCGCATATTCTTGAAAATGAAACCCGTACTGCGCCGTGCTCGGCGCATAGTGGCGCAGCACGGCCCGGCCGGCGGGGTCCTCGTTTTCGGGCCGGGGCGCGGCCGGGTTCAGCACGGCACACTGGTGGCTGAGGGCCACGCAGGGCACCTCGCGCAGCCGGCACGCCCAGCTCGACACCGGTTCGAAGTCGCTGATGACCAAGTCGTAGTCTTTCACCGGCAAGCAGCGAATTTCCTTCACAAACTTGCCCGAATTGAATTGCCAGAAGGTCTTTACGAAATTGATGCCGCCCTTCTTACCGAACAAAAAACCCATGCCCTGGGCCCGGTAGCGCACCTCAAACGGCAGGGTCAGATCGGCCGGGGGGCCACTCACCAGAATGTCCAGCTGGTCGCAGCGGGCTTGCAGCAGGGGCACCACGTCGAGGGCGCGGGCCAAGTGGCCGTTGCCGGTGCCCTGAATGGCGTACAATATGCGCATTTTTCGTGTTAAGACGAGTTGTGAAATCGACGGGCAAGCGGGCCCTGCCTTAAAACCACAAACCGACTCTTTGTGCAGGCCATCACCGGGCAACCAGTTATTTAATTTTAAATTCCGCCAACAATCCCTCCAGCAATTGGGCCGGGTGGGCGTCGGAAGCCGTATCGGTGGCATCGTCGGGTTCGGCCAGGGCCTGCATGCAGGGGTCGTCGGCGTAACGATAGAGTTGCCAGCCGACGTCGGCCGTGTATTCGAGAGCAGTGAGGCTTTCGACCCAGTCGCCGGAATTAAGGTAAGTAATATCGCCCTTGGCGGTGGGAATAACTTTAATTTCGGGCTGATGAATGTGGCCGCAGGCCACGAAGCGGTAACCCTCGTCGGCGGCAATGGCAGCGGCCGTTTCCTCGAAATTGTTGACGGCGGCCACGGCGGATTTCATCCGCTCCTTTACCAGCTTGGACAGGGCCACGCGGGGCCGCCCCAGCCGCTCGAGCAGGAAATTAAAGAAACGGTTGATGAAAATCAACAAATCGTAGCCCTGGCCGCCGAGCTTGGCCAGCCAGCGCGCGTGCCGCATGGTCACGTCGAACACGTCGCCGTGGAAGAGCCAAGTGCGGCCGTGAGGCAAGTCGAGCACCAGCTTGTTATCCAGATGAAACTGCCCGATTTTCAGGCCCGCGAACTTGCGCAGCAGTTCGTCGTGGTTGCCGATGAGGTAGTGGATTTTGGTACCCTTGGCGGCCAGGCCGGCCAAGTAGCGTACCACCCGCATGTGGGCCGGGGGCCAGTAATTCTTGCTGAACTGCCAGATATCCACGATGTCGCCGTTCAGCACCAGCACCTGCGGGCGAATGCTTTTAAGGTAGCGCAGCAGTTCGCGGGCGTGGCAGCCATAGGTACCCAAATGGATGTCTGACACGACTGCTACCTGCACCCGGCGGCGCTTGCTGCGGCCGCCTTTGGGCGGCTTCGGCGGGGGCCCGGCCGGGTCTGTTTTTTTAAAGGTGAAGGCCAAAGGTTCGCTCATGCGGCGGCGGGACGGGTGAAGCGCGGACGGCCACGGCGGGCTTCGGGCCGCCGCGGGCGCACGGCCGGGCCCAGGCAGCCGGCGGCGTTGGCCCCGCCCCCGCCCAGGGCCGAGCGCAGGCTGCTCAGCAGGCGCAGCCCCAAGGCGACGCCCAGCGCCACCCGAAACAGCTTGTACAGCAACCAGCGCCCCAGGCGGCGCGCCCACGAAAACAAGGCCGGAAAGTACATGGCGCCAATGAAGAAGTGAGCAATAAGTCCTTTCGTCAAAATTCGGCCGCGCCTGTGACGTAACGGTTACCGCCGGATTACGATTTAGTAAAAAACAAGGCCCGCGCCCGGTCCTGGGCGGAGCAAATAGGGGCCGGACGCGGTGGCCGATGTTTATTTGCTGATCCGTAGGGCGCCTGTTCCCTCCACCCGACGCCCGTCTGGCCCCGCTTCTAATTTCTCCCCAATTTTATCTTTATCCAATGCACATCTTTACCCGTCCAATTCCTTACCTGCTGGTTGCTGCCGGCCTAAGCCTAGGTGCCGCCGGCGCTGCGCACGCCCAAACCGGCACCGCTTCCAAGTTTATTGTTAACAAGCGCCACTACGTGTTTCCCCAGCGCGACGCCGAGTCGCCGACGGTGCAGAACGTCACCAAAAACACCGACGAGGAAGCCGGCATCAACGGCGTATACACCCGGCTGGCCTACCGCCCCTACCCCCAGATGCTGGCCGAAATCGACGCGCTGCGCAAGCTGCACAGCTGGGCCGATTCCACCTACCAACGCCGGCTGGCCGCGCTGCCGCCCGGCGGCGGGCTAATGGTCACCATTCGGCGCAAGGGCCCTGGCAGCGCCAACCTAATTAACCTCGTCGTTACGGCCACCGATAAGGCCGGGCAAGAAGTGTTTAAAATCGTGCCGCCTGCCACACCGGGCCGCTTTTATGGCCGCGACCTTTACCAGGCCCAAGGGCTCTTGCCGGTGCCCAAAATCGAGCCCCAAGAGCTAAAGGTGAGCGTGGGCGACACCAAGCTGTATCTGTCGTTTGAGTATCTCGTGACGGTGCCGCCAGCGCAGCTATAGCAGGACCACCTGCTTGTAGCGCAGATTTTGTAGTTCGCTTCGTCCTGGCAATAATAATTCAATGATAACCGGGCAGCGACGCGGACTACAAAATCCGCGCTACGGTCCACAACTGCGCTAGCGGCACTTTTCCAACTGCTTCCACTGCACAGCCACCATCGTTTTGGCATCGCGGAATGGCTCGGTAATCAGCGCATCCCAGTCCATCGTGACGGTTTTGATGTACTCGTTTTCGCCGGCCATGCCGCCGCCAGGGCCCGTTTGGTGGCTTACTTCGGCGTAGAAGATGGCGATGGACTCGGTGCTGGCCCCCGGCGTGGAAAATACGGTGGCGATGTGCGTGAGCGTGTCGACCTCGTAGCCCAACTCTTCGTGGATTTCGCGGCGCACGGTCGTTTCAGGGGCCTCGCCGGGGTCAATCATGCCGGCGGCGATTTCTAGTACCTCCTGCTCGGGGCCGTAGCGGAACTGCTGAGTGAAAACGTAGAGCTGACGCCTGGTGTCGAACACCAGCGCGGCTACAGCGTGGCCGAAAATGAACTGCTCGCGGGCAAACTCCTGGCCGCTGGGGGCCCTCACGGCCAGCTCGTCGATTTTGTAGTGGCCGTTGAAAACGCGTTTGCGGTCGGTAATCTGCATGGTAGGAAAGCTGTGTTGTATCTTTGTGAAAAATAGGGCCGCCGTCGGAGCAGTCCGCCGCCTGGCAGTGCCAGGCAAAGCCCCGCGCCTCGGCTGCCTCCGCGAAGTAAGCGCACCTCACCCCAAGTTCTCTTTTTCAGGGAATCCGGCGGCCTCCGACGAGCCGTCAAACCCCGCCCGCGCCTGGCTCTCCAGCGCGGCCATGACCGCCTGTGTTAACCCGCCAGGCCCCGACAATGGCTCCATGAGCCACTGCCCCTCAATCTGATACGCAGTACCGAATACCCAACCCCTTTTATGACGTTTGACGAATTAAACCTGATTGATCCCCTCCTCAAGGCCCTGACCGAGGAAGGCTACACTATTCCTACCCCTATCCAGCAGCAAGCCATTCCGCACGTACTGGAAGGCCACGACCTGCTCGGCGTGGCCCAGACTGGCACCGGCAAAACGGCCGCTTTCACCGTGCCCATTTTGCAGTTGTTGCACCGCTCGTCGCAGCTCGAAAAGCAGGCCCCGCGCCGCATCCGTTGCCTGGTGCTCACGCCCACGCGCGAGCTGGCTATTCAAATTAACGAATCCTTCGGGGCCTACGGACGCCATCTAAGCCAGATTCGGCACACCGTCATCTTCGGCGGCGTGGGCCAAAACCCGCAGGTGCAGCAGCTGCAGCGGGGCGTGGAGGTGCTCATCGCTACCCCCGGCCGCCTGCTCGACCTGATGAACCAGGGCTTCGTAGACTTGCGCGGGGTTGAGATTTTTGTGCTTGACGAGGCCGACCGCATGCTCGACATGGGCTTCATCAACGACATCAAGCGCATCCTGCCCAAGTTACCGCAGAAACGCCAGACGCTGTTTTTCTCGGCCACTATGCCCGGCCAGATTCAGGAGCTGGCCTCGACCATCCTGCGCCCCAACCCCGTGCGCGTGGCCGTGACGCCGGTGAGCAGCACCGCCGATACCGTTACGCAGTCGGTGTTTTTGGTGGACGGCGGCAACAAGCCCGCCCTGCTCCGCCACGTGCTCGACGACAAAAACATCCGCCGCGTGCTCGTTTTCACCCGCACCAAGCACGGGGCCGACAAAGTGGTGAAGGCCCTGGCCCAATACCAGATTATGGCGGAAGCCATCCACGGCAACAAGAGCCAGAACCACCGCCAGCGCGCTTTATCCAACTTCAAGGCCGGCAGTACCCGCGTGCTGGTGGCCACCGATATCGCTGCGCGCGGCATCGACGTGGACGAGCTAACCCACGTCATCAACTACGAAATCCCCAACGAGCCCGAAACCTACGTCCACCGCATCGGCCGCACGGGCCGCGCCGGGGCCTTCGGCACGGCGTTTTCGTTCGTTGAAGACGAGGAGCGCGCTTACTTACAAGACATCCAGAAACTTATCAACCGCCAAATTGACCTCAGCACCGACCACCCCTTCACTACGGCGCACGTGCGCCCCGTGGAGCTGAACGGCCGCGAGCGCATCATCCGGCCCAAGGGCCCGGCGGGCCGCCCGGCTCGTTCCGGCGGCAGCCAGGGCGGTGGCGGCCGCTCCGGCGGCCAGAGCAGCTCCCGCAGCGGTGGTGGCGAGCGCGCCGAACGCTCTTCAGCCGCTAGCAACCGGCCCGCCGGTAGTGGCCGGGCAGCCATTGCGCCCAGCAGCAGCGGCTCCGACAACAACCGCCGTTTCGGCAGCGGGGGCCAGCGCGTGCAGCCAGCCGGCGGCCGCGACGGGGCCCGTCGCGGCGGCGAAGGCGGCGGCTCGCGTCGCAACTCGTACTAGTTCAGGCAGTAGGGAACACACCCTTTCTTGCTGGTAATATTCCCTAAGCGGGCCGGAAAACTTTTCCGGCCCGTTTTGCTTTTCTGTCCAGTACTTCGCCCTTATCCCTCATTTATGGCAATTTCCTCGCTTCCTCTCGTCCAGGCCCTGCGCGACACGGCCCACCGCCTGGTCACCCAGGCCCCCTACCAATGGGGCCACATGGGCAGCTGCAACTGCGGCCACTTGGCCCAGACCGTCACGAAGTTGACCAAGGGCGAAATCCATGCCCGCGCCATGCAGCGCTACGGCGATTGGGAGCGCCAACTCATCGACTACTGCCCCACCAGCGGCCTACCTATCGACGCCACCATCGACGAGATGCTGGACTTGGGCTTCACCCGCGCCGACCTTACCCACCTCGAACGCCTCGCCGATCCGACCATTCGCGCAGCCATTCCCTTCGAGCGCCGCGACCGGCTACGCCACAACCAGCGCGACGACGTGGTACTCTATATGCGCACCTGGGCTGACTTGCTAGAGAACCAGTTACTAGCCGGCATCACCCTGCCTGACTTTGCAGCCCCGCAACTGGTCCTGGTTGGCTGAGCCACTCCTACATCCACTGCCTCGATACCAAAAGCCCCCGTCAAAAAATTGACGGGGGCTTTTGATTTTTTACGGGACTCAGTGATGCAGAGCAACCTGTTTAGTTGCGGGTGACGTTGCTTTCCTGTGCCTTGCGGTACATCTCGGTGCGGTGGTTCCGCTTGTAAGCCGCGTCGGCATTAGGGTCCTTCTCTGCGTCAGGGGCCTGGGAACAGGAGGCGACTAGGAACAGGGCTGCACCAGCAGCCAATAGAATAATAGCTCGGGTCGATTTCATAATACGAAGGTAGCCCCCAGGCACCAAATCGACGACCAAACTCGCGCACGCGCTCCGCCTTACGGCGCGTAATAGTGCTGGGATGTCAAATAACATTTGACAACTTATGAGCACACAACGCTTTGTAGTGGCATTTTTTTTGCCCCACATATCTAGGTATTTGAAACGTCTGACCGGTCTTAACCTTGTATGTATTCGAGCCGTTAATCTACTCATTTACTTAGTAGCTATGCCGCTCGGGCCAGGCACTCAAACTGACTTTATCGAATCTACTTCAACCGCCAAACAAGTTAGCAATGATTAAGGCATAAACTGCTGTTACTGATAGAGCGGTAACTATGAAAAAGCAAAAGCAGAAATGCTACGTTATCTACCCTAGCTCGACAATAAAAACTTGATTAAGCGATTTCATTAGCATGTTTTTATCATCTGATTTACAAGTTTTTATGGAATATTATTTTCTATTTTTAACGTCGCTAAGCGCAATGGCAGCGGAACATATCTCACACACGCATTAGACAAGTCAAACGGGTTTTGTACTAATGCAAAATCAGCGTGTAACTGTTTAAATATCACCCACGAAGCGAACCTGACAAATTGCACTAATATCATATAATTCTTCCTTACTGGATTATCATACACGGGAAGTTAGGGTGAGTCGACTACACTCAGTATGCGCTGCTAGCAGTCGGCAGTTTAGCCCTGGCGACGCCCGCTACTCGGGCTGGTAATCGGCAAAGGTGCCGTCACGATAAAAGATGACAATGCGCCGGATAGCCTTTCCTGGTTCGGCAAACAGTGCCAACTCTGGAGGAATACCGGCCGCAGTACTCACCCCAGCCGGGGTCGGGGCTATAGTTGTAACCGAGGCCATAGCGGTGGGTCCGGGCAGGAATTGGGTTGCCGGGGCACCGGCCGGTACTTCAGTCCCCGGGGCGGGCCCCGGCTCAATGAAAGTTTCATGGACGGACAACGCGGGGGCCGTGGGCGCAGGCGCCGCAGGCCGGCGTCGGGGGGCCGGGCTAGCCAATATAGGAGCAGTTTCAGCCTCTTTAGACTTATCTACAGTGGCTAACATAGGGCCCGAGCCGTTGAGCAGCCAGGCCATGGACAGGTCGGGGAAAGCCGCCAAAACCTTTTGTACGACTTCTAGACTGGGCTTATTACGCCCCGACATGATGTGGCTCACAATAGGCCGGGCAACCCCGATGGCATCCGCAAACTGCGTGGGACTCAACTGACGGGCCTGCAGGAGCATCCGAATACGATCTACCATTGAATGAAGTGATTTATTTACAAATGTGCGATAAATAAACCAATGTCACTTGTCATACAAAGGTGAGGTTGATAGTTTACAATTATGTTTTTACATATCAAGAGGCCCTACTGTTTACACTTGTAA
>JANPOR010000284.1:0-2774 GCA_031428075.1 Hymenobacter sp.
CTTCGGCGATGAAGTAGAACGAGCCGCTGCCGGGTGTTATCAGATTAGAGTTTTTGCCGACCCAGCCCAGGCCGCTTTTTTTGGCCCAGGCCTTATCAAGCACCGGGGCCGAATCGACAAAGCAGCGCCCACCAATGTCGCCGATTTCGGCCTGGATATCGGCCAGCAGCATTTTCAGCTTGTCTTTGATGACAAAATGGTAGTCGCGACCGTAGGCGTACTTACTGACTTTGAGAGTGTTATCGGGCTGCTGGTCGTCCGGGGCCGGGTAATAGTTCAACAGCAGGGAAATGACGGACTTGGCGCCGTCCATCAGCAGGCGCGGGTCAAGGCGCTTGTCGAAGTGATTTTCCATGTAGCCCATGCGGCCGTTCATGCTGCGCTTGAGCCAGTTTTCGAGGCGCGGGGCCTCTTCCTCCAGAAACTCGGCTTTAGAAATACCGCACGCCATGAAGCCTAGCTCCGCGGCGCGGCGCTTGATGAAGGGCGTCCAATCGGCGCGAAGAAGCATGAGCAGGAGCAGATAAAACGGGGAGAAACAAGGAACGCGCCGCTGGGGGCGGCGCGTTCGGTTTCAAATTTACGCAGAGTTACCGTTATCCTTGCGTAATCTCCGCGAACAATTCGCCGTTATTCCCCCGCAAATGCTGCGGTAAAAGCCGCCCCAAATGCTGGTAAGCCGCTTCGGTGGCTTCGCGGCCCCGCGAGGTACGCTTGATGTAGCCCTCCTGGATAAGGAACGGCTCGTACACCTCCTCGATGGTTTCGCCTTCCTCGCCGCAAGCAGTGGCGATGGTGCTGATGCCCACAGGCCCCCCTTTGAACTTGTCAATGATGGTGGTGAGGATGCGCTTATCCATGTCGTCGAGGCCGCGGGCGTCCACGTCGAGGGCATTCAAGGCAAATTGCGCAATTTCGACCGTGATGGTGCCGTCGCCCTTGATTTGGGCAAAGTCGCGCGTGCGGCGCAACAAGTTGTTGGCAATGCGCGGCGTGCCGCGCGAGCGGCGAGCAATTTCAAAAGCTGCATCAGCGTGGATGGGCGTACCGAGAATCTCGGCCGAGCGCAACACAATAGTGGTCAGCAGCTTCGAGTCGTAGTATTCGAGGCGGGCCGAAATGCCAAAGCGCGACCGCAGCGGCGCCGTGAGTAGGCCCGAGCGGGTAGTGGCCCCCACCAGGGTGAACGGTGACAGCGAAATCTGCACCGAGCGGGCATTGGGGCCCGAATCGAGCATGATGTCGATGCGGTAGTCCTCCATCGCCGAGTACAGGTACTCTTCCACCACGGGGTTGAGGCGGTGAATTTCGTCGATGAACAGCACGTCGTGCGCCTCCAGGTTGGTAAGAAGGCCGGCCAAATCGGAGGGCTTGTCGAGCACGGGGCCCGAAGTCATCTTGATGCCCGCGCCCAGCTCGTTGGCGATGATGTGCGAGAGCGTGGTTTTGCCCAGGCCGGGGGGGCCGTGCAGCAGCACGTGGTCGAGGGCATCGCCGCGCTGCTTGGCAGCGGCAACGAAGACCTTCAGGTTTTCCAGAATTTTTTCCTGGCCCGTAAAGTCATCGAACGACAGCGGCCGCAGGGCCTTATCGATGTCCTTGTCGGTGGCGTCCTGGTGTTCGGTGCCACCGGTGAGATAGGCTTCGCGCATAGTGGTAATTGATCGTTGTTAATTACTGGCCGTCCGCCGCTGGTAGCCAATTCCCTAACCCAAACCGCGACGAAAAAGCTCCCGATTTTTTAGTAAAAATCTGCATTGTCGGCGGCGAAAGCAGGGGCCGTGCTAACGGTTCATTAGCACCTCGATATCGAGGTGCAGCCAATCCGACTCCCAAGATTTGTGGTTGAGGCGGGCCCCGATGTCGAAGCCAGCGTCGAGCAGGCGGGCCACCGTTTCGTTTTGGCCTTCGGGCAGGTAACCGAGCCAAACATTGGCCGGGTGGGTAGACGGGTGAGTATGGACTTGCACAGCCCAGTCATCGTAGTGGCTGTCGGCCTCGCGGGTGAGCAGCAGGGCCTGCCCGATTTTCAGCGAGGGTTCAACTTCGTCGATTTGGGGGCGACGGTGCGAAGTGCCCGCCACGAGGCACTCCAGCAGCACGAGGGGTTCGGTAGCCTGCTTCATGGGGGCAAATTACGGGGCAAGCAGGCAATAGGGCGAAAATTATAGCGAATCGGCCTGAATAAACTCTGTTAGCGATATTCATGCAACAATTATGGTGGCGGAGCAACTTGCGTCGGCATCATTTCTCCTCTCAACCATTACCCGTCATGAAAAAAATCTTTGTTTTAGCCGCCGTTTCGCTTGCCGCTGCCGGCTCCTGGGCATTTTATCCGAAGGCTACCGAGCCGGGCGGGTATATGATAATAATCGGCCGTATCAACACCAACTACTCTCTCATCACCATCAGCCCCACCGGCGAAACCACCACACAGGTTATTGATGATAGTTATCACGGCAATAGTCTTGATAAGCAGAACAAAGCGTACTTACAGCTAAAGCAAGCAGAAATCCACAAAATCAATGAGTTAAAGATGGCTGGTTGGAAAATTACCAGTATGTCAACTGACCGAATAGCCGTCGTGTATTTAATGGAGAAGTAAAGGATAGATTCCTTCTATAAAACCAAAACGGCCGCTCTATTCCAGAGCGGCCGTTTTGGTTCTAAATCACACGCCTCTACTTAAACGCCTGAATGCCCGTAATATCCGCCCCGGTTATCAGCAGGTGAATGTCGTGGGTGCCTTCATAAGTTACCACTGATTCCAGGTT
>JANPOR010000285.1:0-23585 GCA_031428075.1 Hymenobacter sp.
TCCCACGCCCAGCAGTTGGCCGATTTCGGTCACCGTTTTGTCCTGTTGCAAATAAAATATCTTCGCCGCCTGTGCTTTGGAGACGGCTTCCTTCGAGAGGCCTTTGGGCCGACCACCCTGTCGTCCCCGCGCCCGAGCAGCCTAAGCCCGGCCTTGGTGCGCTCGCGGATAATGTCGCGCTCAAACTCGGCCAGCGAGGCGAACAGGTTGAACATAAGCCGGCCCTGGGCCGTAGTCGTATCCAAGTGGTCCTGTAGGCTGACGAAGTGGATGCCTTTGTCTTGAAACCCCGTCACCAACGAAACCAGGTCTTTGAGCGAGCGGCCCAGCCGGTCAAGTTTCCAGACCACGAGCGTATCGCCGGGCCGCAGCCGGGTCAACAGGTACTGGAGCGCCGGGCGCTCTTTCACGGACGACACTTTTTCCTGGGCCACCTCGGCGCAGCCGTAGGCCTGCAAGGCATCGGTTTGCAGGTGCAGTTGCTGGTCGGAAATGCTTACGCGGGCATAGCCGAAAATCATCGCCATTTTTCTCAAGAAGTCAACGGGGGCGAAGATAGCGAGTCGTTGATTGGTGAGAACAGGAAATGAGACAATCTTTGGTAGCTTTTCGGGGCGCGAAGCAGCCCAGGCGGGTGGGCCGCTAAAACGGCCGTATTTTGAGACGCCCGCCTGCCCAGATTTTCCCTACCGATACTTCAGGGCTTACGCATCAAAACCAGGGCGATGAATTGAGGGCTGACCTTTGTCTTTTCAGGCAGCGTCAAGTTCTTCGTGTTCCGCCAACTCCTTGCTTCTTTCGCCACCCTTCCGGACCCGCGTTGCGCAGGCCGCGCCCGACACCGCCTGCTCGATATGTTAGTCATCGCTACCTGTGCCGTCGTCGCCGGGGCCGAAACGTGGGTGGACATCGCCCACTATGGCCAATTGAAGCAGCCGTGGCTGGCCACGTTTCTGGATTTGCCCAGCGGCATTCCTTCGCACGACACGTTTCGGCGCGTGTTCTCCCTGCTCGACCCGCAGGTGCTCGAACAGGGCTTTTGTCAGTGGATGGCCACCACCGCCCCACCCCTGCCCCGCGAGGTAGTAGCTATCGGCGGCAAGACGGTGCGCCGCTCCTTCGACCGGGGGCGGGCCCAGGGCCCGCTGCACGTCGTCGGCGCGTTTGCGACCGGGCAAGGCCTGAGTCTTGGGCGAGTAGGAGTGAGAGGCAACGGGCAGGCGTTGGCCGCTATTCCTGTGTTAGTCAGCGGCCTGCAGTTAGCTAATACGATTGTTACGGTAGATGCGCTGGGCTGCCAGCGGACCATTGCTCGGCAGCTACTGGCCCAGCAGGCGGATTATATTTTTGCCCTCAAAGGCAACCAAGGGCGCTAGTACCGGGCCGTCATGACCTGTTGTCAGGTGAGTTGCGTCGACCACTGGGCCGAGTACCCCGCCGATTATGATGCCTTTGACCGCCGCCACGGCCGCTGGGTGCGGCGCCGGGCCTGGGTGCGGCCGTTGGGCGACGCGTTGGCTGCGTTGGCTGCGTTGCGCACCTGGCCGGGCCTGCGGGCCGTTATGGCGGTCGAAACCATCCGGCAGGTGCAGCACCAGCCGGGCACGCACGTTGAGTGGCGCTACTACTTGACCAGTTGCCCGGATGCCCCCGCGGTGCTCATCCAGGCCATTCGCCGCCGCTGGGCTATCGAAAACAGCCTGCATTGGGTGCTGGATGTGGTCTTTCGCGAGGACGAGGCCCGCAGTCGCGACCGGGTAGTGACCCGCAGCTTCGCGGTCTTACGCAAGCTGGCTCTTAACCTGTTGCAGCAAGGGAAGCACCAGTCAGGAAGTCTGCGGGCCCGGCGACGAAACGCCGGCTGGAACGATGACTATATGACCCAACTGCTAACCTGTGCCCGTAAAAAAGGTGCTGCTAGTTTTGATGCGTAAGCCCTGGCAATAGCGTGGGGGGAGTAGTCGGGCACGTTAGCCACGCGCAGGCCCAGGCGGTGAGCGGTGAGCGGCGGGCAGCTCCACGTTGTCGGTGCCGGCGGCGCGCACCAGCACGGAGCGCACGCCGTGCTCCCGGAGTTGCGTCAGGATGGGGGCCGACAAATCGTCGCTGCCAAACACGCTGACCGCCAAGGCCCCCTATGCCAGCGGCACGGTCTGGTCGGTGAGGCGCTGCTCGTAAAACTGCACCTGGTGCCGGCCCGCGTTGGCTTGCTCCAGAAAAGGCCGCTCAAAGGCCAGCGTACTAAAAACGGTAACGTTCATGACCTCAGCCGAATAAATTATTTCAAAAAGCAGTGTCCTAGCGGTGCATGGTTTGTATCGCCTGGTAGAGCACCCGCACGTCGTGCTGGCCCTTGTAGAGGGCTGGGGGCTGTTTATCGAGCTTCAGCAGCTCGTACACAGCCAGTTGGGCCGAGCGCACGGAGTATTCCACGGTAAAGACCACGTCGTCGGGCATTTCCGTGAACTGACCCAGGAAGGCGAAATTGGTCGAGCCCGCGGGCACTACCTGCGGCCGGTCGCCGGGGGCCCGCGTCAGAAACTGGCTGGTGATGTAGGGCAGCAGCGCCGGAATGCAGTTGGCCTCGGCCAGCACGGCCGGCAGGTGCTCGGCCATGTGCAGGTGGCTGAGCAGCTCGGTCAGGATTTCCGCGCCCGAGCAGTCGCTCATCTTTTTGGGTACGTAGTCCCCCACCCTATCCGGGAACAGCCCGTAGCCCCAGAAGACCGTCACGCCGGCCGGTTGGTTGAGAAAGTGCGGTTGGTAGGCCAGCACGATGGACAGCAGCCAGTTGGAGTCCTTGAGCGTGACCAGGGCCCCGGTACCGGCTTTGTTGCCCGAGAAGTGCTCCATCAAGTCGAAAAACAGCGTGCCGTGGCTCGTCACCGTGAACGACTCCCAGGTCGACTCGCCCAGGCGGGCATCGAAGACATAGGGCCGGCCGAAGTCGGAGTACTTCTTGGCCACCGTTTCCCACAGGGCCCAGGCCCCGTCGCCGGTCGCGGCGTTGAGCACCGGCGCGGTGGTCATGGTGCCCAGCGTGGAGTTGGCCGTCATCGAGCCGTTGGTCATCATGACCACATCCTGGGGCTGCACGTCCTGCGTTTGGGAGGCCCCGTCGCGGGTGTAGTGCAGGCGCTCGACGGTTTTGGTGTCGGCGTGGGGCGCAAAGTCCAGGTCCGTGACCAGGCTGCCCAGCCGAAACTCCACCCCCTGCGCTTGCATCCAAGTGGTGAGGGGCAACACGATGGAATCGAACTGATTATACGGCGTGCGGTCCACGCCCGCCAGCGTGTCGATGCGCGGAAACTCGTGCAGAAAGCGCAGCAGGTAGCGCTTGAACTCGACCAGGCTGTGCCAGGGCTGGAAGGCAAACATGGTGGCCCACATAAACCAGAAGTTGGTTTCAAAAAAGCGGGGCTTGAACCACTCGTCCACGCGCTTGGTGCCGAGCAAGTGCTCGGGCACGGCCAGCAGCTCCACAAGGTCGAGCCGGTCGGGCTCGGTGAAGCCCATCGCCGTCACGTCCACTACGTGGCCGTCGCGGTCCACCACCCGCGCTAGGGCGTGGGTTTTAATCTGTGCATTGAAGGCGATGATGTCGTCGTTCACGGACTGGCCCGCGTGCTCCAGCGACGGAATCGAGGCCAGCAGCTCGTAGGTGCAGTGGTAAGAGAAGTTGAGCATCCGGCCGCCGCGCAGTACGTAGCCCTGGTCGGCCCGGCCGGCCCCGTCGAGGCTGCCGCCGAGCACGCGGGCTTCCTCCAAAATGTGAATGTGGGTGCCCGGCAGCTGCCCGTCGCGAATGAGGAAGACCGCGGCGGCCAGCGAGGCAATGCCGCTCCCGACCAGGTAGGCGTGGCGGGAGGCGGGCGAAGGGGAGGCTTCCATAAAGGGACGCGGGGCGAATGCTCAAAACGCTGAAAATCAATTTCAGCTAGTCGGGCGAATGGGACCGCAAGGTTCCGGCCGCGGCCCGGCCGGAACCATGATTTAAATCAGGTGCTGCGCCTGACGTTTGACAGCCCCGACGAGGGCCCTTGCGCGGTTCTTTGTCTCTGCTTTCACCTCCCTCCTTCCTTGTTTCATGGCGCTCTCGCTGCTCGTGCTCACCGATTTCTTTCAGCCCGCCGACCACGCCCTGGCCTATGCCGATGTGCTGGCCCTGGCCATTGGCGCGCAGCTGGTGCTGCTGCACGTGCGCCACGACGCGGTGCTCGACCCCGAACACTGGCCTCGGTTAAAAGTTTGGTACAGAAGTTAGGCGAGTCACTTCCAAACGTGGCATCCAGACGCTAAAATCCTTCATTTAGAGGTTGTCAGCGCTGTTTATTCAGTGAAACCTCTCTGTAACTGTACCATCCGGCTTATCGTCTGGTACTCGGCAAACGGAGTGGAAAACGGGCTAACTTGGTTCAGGTTACTTGTTCAGCAATCAACGTATAGTTAACGCTGTCGATACGAGGAGAAAACGGTACTTCATGCCGCAAATAGTCCATCGTATGCGCTAAACGCATGATTTCTGTCGTAGAAAGTCGGAGCAGTGCCTGTATCTGTGCAAAAAATGGCGGCTGACAAACTAGCCGTTTAACCTTTGTACCAAACTTTTAACCAAGGCCAACTACATAACCCAACTCCTAACCTACGCCCGCCAAAAATGCCGTGCGACTGCTCCTTAGATTTGATGCGTAAGCCCTGACCGATACTTTCTGTTCCTACTTTCTTGTGCTACCCCGTAACGGCCGCCCCGGCCGTAGCGCTGCCATTGGCGGCATCATTGCTGATGGTGGTGTACACGTTGGCCGTGGTGGTAGACGGAAAACCACGGCCGGAAGCGAAAAGAAACGGGAGCGCAACGGGGAGAGTGGAGGCTTAAAAGAAGATGCTGGCATTAGCCCGCAGGTTAAAGGGGGTGCCTGGCGTGAAGGTCCGCTCGGTAATTGGGGTAGGTTCGCCGCGTAGCTGGGTCTCAGTGGCGTACTGGGCCTCGTTCCACTCTACGTTGAGCAGATTTTGCACCGTAAGGCCCAATTGGTAGCGCGGCCGGGTGTAGGCCAGCACCGCGTCGACCACAAAGTAGGGCAAGGCCCGCACGGTGTTGTCTTCGTTGGCTGGCCGCCCGCCGAGGTAGCGGTAGCGCAAGCTGGCGCTCAGGCCATTGGCCTGCTTATAGGTAATGCCGGCGATGCTCGTGAAAATAGGTCCCAGGGGCAAATAGTTTTTCCCTTCCGGCGCACCCAGTAAGCGGGCGTGGCTGTAGTTGCCGTCAAAATCGAGAAACACGCGGGGCGTGAGCTGATAGCGGGCCGAAAGGTCGAAGCCGAAACGCTGGGTACGGCCCACGCTTACGGTGGTACCCTCGTCGCCGGCGTACACCAACTCGTCCTGTAAGTGCAGGTACCAGAAGGCCGCGTTCACCACTAATTCCGGCAGGGGCTTGAAGGTGCTGCCCACCTCGGCCCCCGTAGCGCGGGGCAGCGCCTGGGCGGGGTTGGTGCCCCGCACCACGGCCCGCGCGTCGTTGGAGTGGAAGCCCATCCCCGAGCGCAGAAACAACTGCACGGTCGGCGTTGCCTGGTAATAAAAGTTGAGCTTGGGCGACACGCGGGCCGCGTTCACCCGCCCGCTCAGCGGGCCAAACGCCCTGGTGGAATCGGCAATTTGCCCGCGGAAATCGAAGACGAACAAGTCGGCCCGCACGGCGGCGTTCACGCTCAGGCGGTCCGTCAACTCCAGCGTCTCGTCGAGGTAGGCGTTTACGTTTTGCTCGTGCAGGCGGCCCACGTCGATGGTATCCGTGATGACGCGCTTCGTGGCGTGGCGTAGCCCCAGGCCCGACTCGTCGAGGCGGGTGCCTACGCCGAAGGTGGTATGCAGGTTGCGGGTGCCCAAGCGGTTGTCCCGTTCGTAGGTGCCCGTGTAGCCCCAAAGGTTGCGGCCGGTATCGGTGTGGTTAATTTCGTCGCCCCCCACCGGGTTCGTCTTAAAAAACGTAAAATTGGAGAATAAGCTGAAGTTGTAGCGCGTGTAGTATACCTGCTGGCGCAGCACCGCGTCGTGGGGCAGGGCCGTGGTGAGCACGGCGTAGGCGTTGGCGCGGTTGGTGCGGCCACCCTCGCTGGGGTCGATGCTGCCAAAGCGCGTAATGGTGCCATCCGCCACGGCCCGGCTGGGAATCTCACCGCTGGCGTTCCAGTTCGACGTGAAGTACGAGCCGAACAGCGTGAGCGACGTTTTGTCGGTGAGTTGCCCCGTGTACTTGCCCATGCCGTTGAAGCGCTTGAAGCGCTGGTTGTTCACAAACGGCGAGGCGCTGAAGTAGTACTCGCTGGCCACGTAGGCGCTCTCCGACTTCTTGGTCAACAGGTGGTGCGTACCCAGCAAATCGAGCATGACCAACGCCCGGTACGTGCTGTACTGGCCGGCTTCCACCTTCACTTGGTTGTGGTCGAGGCCGTTTTTGGTCGAGAACTCGCCCGCGCCGGCCGTGGCAAAATCGCCAAAGCGGGCCGTGTAGGGCCCCTTGTACACTTTAAGCGCTTCCACCGTTTCGGGGATGACGAAGTGAAAATCGGCGTAGCCCTGGCCGTGGCCCTGGCTCACCATGTTCACCGGCAGCCCGTCCACGCTCACGGCGAAGTCGGTGCCGTGGTCGGCGTCGAAACCGCGCAGGAAAATCTGCTCGGCCTTGCCGCCGCCCGCGTGTTGGGCGATGAACAGGCCCGGCACCAGCCGCAACAAGTCCTGGCCTGAGTTGATAGGCCGCAGGGTTTGGTCGATGTGGGTGATGGCGGCCAGATTCTGGTTGAGGTCGCGCGGCTGACTCACCGTCACTTCGGCCAGACTGAGGGCAGCCGGAGCCAGGATTATTTCAAAGCCCCGCGTTTCGCCGGCCACCAGCGTCACGGGCTGGGTGGCGGCCCGGTACCCCAAGCCGCCTACCCGCAGCTGAAAGGTGCCGGCGGCCAGGCCCACCAGCCGGAACTGGCCCAGCGCATCGGTGGCCGTGCCGCTGGGCTGGCCCACCAGGCCCACGCTGGCCCCCGCCAGCGGCTGGCCCGAGAGCGAATCAGTGACGGTGCCGCGCAGCGCGGCCGGCCGCTGGGCGTGGGCCGTTTGGGCTACCAAGTTCAGCGATAGCAGCAGCGCGCAGCACCAAGGGCCGGAAGGCAGCAAGCGTAGCGGCCAGGCCACCAGAAAAGTAAAGAGAGAGTTCATCAATATAGTACTGGGGAAGTCCTGCCGCGCGGACGAAACCTCCGAATGAGAAAATCAGCTTTGGAAAGGGGGGCAACGCCGAACATCATCCCGGCGTGGGCCATATTCGCCCTGGCAGTGGGCCGGACGCTGGGCCCGACGGCCCCGCCGCAGGACGTGCAGGGGCAACGGGCAGCAAGCACGCGGGGCCCGCAGAGAAAACTGCGGGGGCAAAGCCAGGAAAAGCAGGAGCCGCCCGGGCTCAGGCGAGTCGGCCGAGCAAGGAAGTCCGGTTGATCCGAACGCAGGGATTCGGCCCCGGGTAGCCCCGTTGGGGTCGAGGCCGAACCGCCTTATCCGCGCCGGGGCGGTGCATCGATAGCCCCCCGGTGGCCAGCGGGCACGGCGGCGTCGCGGGCAGCGAGCCGAAGCAAGGGGCGTCGGAATATCCACGGGGCCAAAGCCACGGGCCCGGCAGGCAGGCAGTGGAGGTCGAGGCCCTTGAGGGTGGTGAGCAGCTGCGTGAGGGGCGGCCGTGCCCCAGGCTGGTGCGCCGTGTACTGCACGCCGTTGCAGTCGTCGAAGCAGGCGAGGCGCAAGGTGTTACGCCGCTGGCAGTCTTGGCTGTGCACGTAGGGGAAAGCCCGCTCGACGGCGCGCGGGGGCCGCTCAACGAGGCCCGCTCCGACCACCAATAGGTAGTTGAGCAGTAGCAGCAGCGTCAGGTACGGGCGGGAAACCACGGGCGCAGGCAAAACTTAGGGGTATGGCCCCTACGCATACGGCGTAGGAGCAGTGCTTGGATGTGGCTTAACCGTACTTTGTTAAAAAGTTATCAAAAACAGTAGCCACACCCAGCAGTCAAGCATAGGATTTGGGGGGCATAAACAAGAAAATGGTTTGTGCTTGACTGGTAAAGCGCAAAGAGCTGGCCTGAATGGTGGCGTGGTGAGGCCTTGGATTCTTGTTTTAAATTCTACCGCCATCGTTTGACCGAACAATTTGCGCAGCTTGGCAAGCCCGCTCACTCATCCGCATTCAATAAATACGGGTTTACTACTGGCAAGCCGTTCACTTTTGAAGTAAACACGGCGATGGCATCTACCCCATCCTACTGTTCTGCCTCGCGTTTGGCTCGCCGCACCTTGGCCCAGCGCAGGCTTTCGGCGCAGAACTCGTGGAACGCTTTGCTGACTTGGCCCGTGGTGTCGTAGTTGGCCATCCGGGGGCTGATACTCACCCCGAACTCGGCGACAAAGATTTTAAGTAAAACTAGGCCGTCAAGTTTCCTCACCAGGCCCTGGTCGATCAGGCCACAATGAGCCGCCGGAAACGCGCCTTTGGGCTTGGCAGCCTGACCGGTCAACTCGCCCAGGTACCAGCGGTCCGTTGTCGCATCCACTGCGATCAGCTGGGTCAACAGTCCGCGTACATCGATGGGTGTGAGGCCGTTTCAGCAAAGCACCTGGCGGGTCTGGGGTAGCAGCTCGGGCGGAGGGGCAGGTGGGCGTGGGCCGGGCATCAGGCACGCTGCAGCTTGGCGAAACTGCTGCGTGGCGCTGCCGATGCTGTGAGTACGGCCATCGCCAGTGAAGGACACCAGTACCCCGGAGAGAAACTTGAACAGTTGCACTGTGTTCGGCTCGCCGATGCGGTAAACGAGGGGGTGTACGGTAATGGCATTGCACTCCGTAGCCAAGTAGTTCCGCGCCTGCCGCAGGCGCGAACTACCGGCCAGCTCGCAAACAGCCTCGGTGAGCCGCACCTCAGCTAGGAGAAGTAGTAGTAGTCGTTAAAGGGCGGTGGTCCAAAGCGAGGTGATATCGGAACTTTCATTTGTTAATTGAGCCAGCTTAAAAACACGTCAGGAAAGCTGGAAGGACGGGTATTCAGACGTCATAGATTGCGTGAAATACCGAAATCATTTTTATTTAGACCACCGCCAATTTAGAAAGGCACCGGTCCCTGAGCCTGGCCGGTGGGCAGAGGCTCGCCAGACCAAAACTCAGGTCCGGCGAGCGCAATTGGCCCATTGCCTGACAATTATCATGCTTTTACTCCGTAGATGTCATTCGCCAGCCATCGGCTGGGATAGACCTTTGCCCAATACTGCGCCGCTTACCATAGCGCTGCAAAGCGCCGGCTCGGTGCTCCGGTAAATTGCTTTAGCTTTTTTGAGTATGCCTATTTCCCTGCGATTTCGCGGCCTTTACCTGCTACTTATCGGGGTTTTGCTGGTTGGGCTCCTGGCTAGCCCGTCGGCGTATGGCCAGGGCCGGCGCCGGGTCGTACAATTTACCGGCATTGTGGCCACCGGCGACAGCCTGCTGGGCGTACCCGGCGCCACCGTTTACGTGGCCCGAACCGGCCTCGGCACGGTGTCCAACGCTTACGGCTACTTCTCGCTGGCCGTGCTAACCGGCGACAGTATCGTCATCCGCTCGCTGGGCTTCGCCACCCAGAACGTTGTCATCCCAAAGGGTTATCAGCCGAAAGTCTATTCGGTTATTATTCAACTCCGGGCAGATGCCCTGCTGCTGGGCGAAGTCCGGGTGTTTCCCTATTCCACCGAGCGCGACTTCAGAAGAGCCTACCTCGCCTTGCGCCTGCCCGGCGGAACGAGCCGGGAGGCTGCGGCCAAAGCAGACGAGCAGCTCCTGCGCCAAATTTTTGTCACTCAGCCCGTGGGCGCGGTGGCCAACTTCCGCCAAACCATGCAAACGCAGCGCTATGACTACGACCGTAGTTTGGGCCGCGCCCCCAATCAATATTCCAACGACCCGCTGCTCAACCCCTTCAACTGGCTTCGGCTGATTAAGCAGGTAAAAAACGGCGAGTTAAAACAATGACCCTGGCAGCCCCCGAGCATTTTATTAAAACCAGCCCCAAATATCGCCTCCAAGATGACGCCTCTGACTCCTGGCATGTTCGTGATGCCCACTGTAGCGTTGATAGCTATGGGGTGGCTGTATGCATATTGCTTAAAGAAAGTGCCTGAGAGTACCGCATTCAAGCGTTTCATCGGTTTATCACTTGTGCTGGCTTTTGCGCTGAACTTCATCTGGGAGTTGAGCCACTGCCCGTTGTATAAAGCCTGCGGCTATGAACCATCCCACGTCGCCTTTTTAGCCCTGTCCTCGCTGGCGTATGCCATCATGGCTGCTTTGCTCTACCTAGGCTTTGCGCTCGTTTACAAAGATGGCCTATGGGCACGGCAGCTGACGCCGATACGTGCTTTTTGGCTGATGATGGTAGGTGGTACCGGAGCCGTTTTGTCTGAGAAGGCCCACCTGGCAGCGGGAAACTGGGTTTACACCGACAGCATGCCCCTTATTCCAGGCATCGGGGTTGGCCTCACCCCCGTGCTGCAATTCGCGGTCCTGCCGTTGTTAATTTATAGCCTCAGCTTCTACCTCACAGCACTCAAAGGGACACCCTCTACCCATGAAACTCGCCCGAAAATGGCTTAGGGGAGCTGAATCAAAGCATGTACGTTTTTTTCAAGTACGCCGGAACTAAAAAATTCGCCGACTTGCACGTCGTTTTGGCTTGTCTCACGCCCCAAAACTTTATTGGGGTACTATCACCCAGCTTTTTACTTTCCTATTTGGGCTAGACAACAAATTTTTGGTCGATTGCTTCTAATGTCCCTTGCCTCCATTCCCCACCCCCATGAAAAACCTGCTCGTTCCCACTGACTTTTCGCCCGAATCGCACCACGCGTTTGAGCTGGCCCTGCAGCTGGCCCACCGGTTGGGCGGCAACGTGACGCTGCTGCACGTGGTGGAGTTGCCGGACTCGGCTACTTTCAACACCTCCGGCGGACCGGGGAGCGGGCTGCCCGACGGCGGCATCGACGCCACCTTCATCGTGCAGCTGCTGCACGCCACTAAGCAGCGGCTAAACGATTTAGTGGCCCACGCGGGCCGCACTGCGCCGGGCGTGCCCGTGCACGAAATGCTGCGCACCGCCCGCATCGGCCCCACCCTGCTACAGGCCATCGAAGACCATCAGATTGACTTGGTGGTGATTGGCGCGCAGGGACATACGGCGTGGGAGCACTTTTTCCTAGGCTCGAACAGCGAGCGGCTGGTGCGGCTGGCCCCGTGCCCGGTGCTGACGGTGAAGCACGCCGTGGCGGACTTCGACCCGCGCCACATTGTGTTTCCCTCGGACTTTACCGAGGAAGCCGACCACGCCGTAGCGGGGCTGCGCCGCGTGCAGGCTCTATTTCCGGAAGCCGAGCTGCACCTGTTGCACGTCACGGCCTGCGAGGGCGCCACCGAGCACGCCGCGGCCCGGGCGCGGATAATGGCATTTGCCGCACGCCACAACCTGGCCAACGTCCGGCCTGCCGTGATGTGCACGCTCAGCCCGAGCGCGGGCATTCCGGACTATGCCCACCAAGTAGGGGCCGACCTCGTGGTGGTGGCCACCCACGGCCGCACGGGTTTGAGTCGCTTCTTGCAAAGCAGCATTGCCGAAACCGTCGCCACCCACGCCTTCCCGCCGGTACTCACGTTTCACTTCGACCAACCGCTGTACAACCGGACTGGTGAAAGCTGGTCCGGAGCCATGGCGAATGCTCAAATCATTTGAGGTTTAGCTAGTAGGCGGCCCCGCTGCGAGCCGTTGTCAAGGGTGGCCGGCCGGGGTTCGCTGCTGGTTTACCAGGGGGCCTTGCGCAGCTTGTCGGGGTTCAGGGCCCGAATGGTTCTGGGTGCCAGCTCAATCAGGCCGCTGGCCTTGAACACGTTTAGGGTGCGCACCAGCGACTCGTACGCCGTGCCGACCAAAGCGACCAGGTCGTCGCGCACGAGTTAGGTACCGGCGTCCGGGGCGGGGCCGGCCTGCTCGTGCAGGTGCAGTGGTACATCGGCTACGCGGCGGCGGATGGGGTTGTAGCCATGGCCCGCAGCAGATCTTCCCGCTCGCTCACCCGGCCGGCCATCAGTCATAAACCGCTGGTCTACCTCGGCATTGCGCAGCAGCAGCAGCGTGAAATCATCCTGCGGAGTGTAGACCAGCTCCGTATCGTCGACCGCCACGACCGAGTCGGTACGCGGAGTGCGCTGTAGCAGCGGCGGGTAGCCGAAGAACTCGCCAGAACCATATATCGCCGTAATCAGCTCCTTACCGCCGGCGATGGTTCTCATGGTTTTCACCCGGCCCGACTTCACGAAGTATACCTGCGTGGCTTCCTCGCCCTCCAGGTAGACGTCCTATCTTTTTGCGAATGACGTGGACTTTGCGGTCCAGCGACAGGCTTTCGAGCTTGCCCACGGCTTGGGCATCGTCCAGTAAACGCGCACAAGCCTCCCCCCGCTTGCAGGTCGTAGTTAGGCTTGAGGTGCTGGAAACGGGCCAGGCGGCCGGCAATGGCACTCAGCAGTTCGGCTTGGTCGAAAGGCTTGGCCAGGTAGTCGTCGGCGCCGAGCGCCATGCCGTGGCGCAGGTCGGTGCGCTAGGTTTTGGCGGTGAGAAGGATGAAGGGCCCCCCGGACAGTTGCGCGTTATTACTGAAAATCTGGAGCACCCCGTAACCGTCGAGCACCGGCATCACAATGTCGCAGATGACTGACCAGGTCCGACTTCGTGGCCAGGGCCAGCTCCACCCCTATTTTGCCGTTTTAGGCCGTCGCGACAGCGTAACCCGCCATTTCCAACAGCTAAGCGGTGTTGGAGAAGATAATGGGGTTGTCCTCAATCAGCAGGATGTTTTTCATAAGGGATAGTAAGGGTGACAGCGGTGCCCACGTTCAATTCGCTTCGCAGGACGATGGTACCTCCCATCAGCTCCAGATATTTACCGATGATGAAAAGCCCAAGGCCGGTGCCGGCCACCGTGCTCACGTTGCGGGCCCGGGAAAACCGCTCGGACAAGTGCGCCTGGTCTTCTTCGGAAATGCCCACGCCCTGGTCCTGCACGCGCCTGCTGAACTGCTGGCCGTCGCAGGTGCCACGCACAACCACGGTCGAGTCCTCATCGGAGTATTTGAGGGCGTTGTAAGGCAGGTTCAGCAGTATTTTGCGCAGCAGCGACGCGTCGAGGCAAACCTGGGGCGCGCTCTGCATCTGCCAGCCGATGGTTTGACTAGGTTTGAGTAAGCCCTGCACGTCTGCGATGACTTCGCCGAGCAGCGTCGGTACATCGATGTCGGCGGGGTGGGTTTGCGTGTTGCCCCCTTCAATGCGGCCCACTGCGCGGAATCCTTCCAGGATATTGACTAGCTGCTTAGCGGCGGCGCGGATGTGGTGCAGGTGTTTCAGGCGCTGGGATTGCTGGTCGGTGCCGGGGTATTGTTCTATCAGGGCCGCCGAGGAGCGCGCGACGGTGAGCGCGACACGAAACTCGTGCGAGGCCATGGCCACGAAGCGGGACCTGAGCTTGCCGAGCTGCTATTCGGACGCCAGGGCCAGCATCACCTTCTGCCGCCGCTTTTCCAGCGGTCCCAGCGTCGTCACCAAGGCATTGGTGCGGTCGGCTACTTTCTGCTCCAGCTCGGCCACGCTGATGCGCAGGCGCTCGTTGGCGGTGGCCAACTCCTCGTTGAGGTCCAGAATCCGTTGCCGGAACTGCACCTGCTCGCTGGCATCGGTGGCCACGACCATCAGCCTCGAGATCTACCCATCGGACCCGCGCAGGGCCTGGTAGACGAAGTTCTGGTGCACGGTTACGACGGCGCCGCCCCGGTCGATTTTCGACGGCAACTCGCGGGCCACGTAGGACACACCGGTGGCCCGCACCCCGTCCAGCAATTCCTCAAAGCCCTGGCCTACCGCCTCAGGCAGCAGCTCAAGTAAGGGTGTGCCCAGGGCCTGGGCCGCGGTGCGCCCCCACAGCGCGCACACCGCCGCATTGGCCAGCTCAATCACGTAATTGGGCCCCCGAAACATGGCCACGGCCACTGGGGCCTGCTCAAACGCGCCCAGCAAACTGCCCCACTGTCCGGCCGCTGCCGCCAGGCGTGGTAGCGGCTGGGCACCACGTCGAGCACCTGGCACAGCAGCTGAAATGGGCAGCAAAAGCACTGCTGGTCAATAAAGTGTAACTGATTCACGGGGTCGGGGTAGTCGAGAGCTTGCGCTTACAGCAAGCAACTAGCGACGGCTTTTTTTAAAATCTCCAGCTCCTACGCGCCCCATTTGTTAGCCAGCCGCAGCGCTCACACCTCGGCGGCCTCGTGGGGGCGGCGGAAGGGCTGCTGGACGGCCTTCTGCCATTGGTAGAGCAGCTTGGCGTTGATGTTGAGTGCCCGGGCGGCGGCTAGCGTCGAGCGGCTTTCGCTGGCCGGGCGCAGGGCTTCGGCGCGGAAGGCTGCATCATGACGCGGTCGTTTCGAAGGGGAGGCTTTTTTCATGGAGTGGAGAAGTTAGCACCTTATTCTCTCCTGGTATACTCGACCAACTCAGCGTACACCTATGTCAAAAGCTCGGGTCACCCAATGATAGCGCCACGGTTAGAAACGGAAGTACTGACAAACCAGTCCGAGCACCAGCCCCTTGTGGGCAAATACCCTACCTTCGAGACCGCTTGAACGTGCTTGTTTACTACCTACCCAATGAGATCTGTTCTTTACCTAGCGTTGCTGTTGGTCGCGCTCGTGGGTCTCCCCGCCCTGACTGTCCGCCCGACCCCGGCTACCAAGCAGCCCAACCTAGCCATTATTGCCTATTACGCCGGCGACGCTACTAATTTTCAGCAGTATCCGACCGGGGAGCTCACCCACCTCATCTACTGCTTTCTGCACCTCAAAGGCACGGCTTTCGCCTTCGATCACCCGCGGGATAAAGCCACCGTGGCGGCGCTAGTGGCCCTGAAGACCCAGCACCCCCAGCTGAAAATCATGCTGTCGCTGGGGGGCTGGGGCGGTTGCGAAACCTGTTCCCAGGTATTCGCCACCGCCCAGGGCCGCGCAGAATTTGCCGCCTCCGTTAAGGATGTGCTGACCGCCACCCACACCGATGGCATCGACTTGGATTGGGAATACCCGGCCATTGCCGGACCGCCGGGCCACCGCTTCGCGCCCGAAGACCGGCACAATTTCACGCTGCTGGTGCAGGCTTTACGCGCCACACTGGGCGATGGCTACCAAATAAGCTTTGCTGCCGGCGGCTTCCCTGACTACCTGAAACACGCCGTCGAGTGGCCCGTGGTGATGCCACTGGTCAACCGCGTCAACCTGATGAGCTACGACTTGGTCAACGGCTACAGCACCACCACGGGCCACCACACGCCCCTGTATTCTACCCCCCAACAAGTTCCCTCGCTTGACCAGGGAGTGCGCTTCCTGGATTCGGTAGGCGTAGCGCCAGGCAAGATTGTCATTGGCGCGGCCTTCTACGCCCGCCTGTTTAGCGGGGTCGCGCCCGCTAAACAAGGTCTGTACCAAACCGGCAAATTCAAGAAGTCGGTTGATTATAAGTACTTTGCCGATAGCCTATCGGCGGCGCAGGGCTTCGTCACCTACTGGGACGACGTGGCCCAGGCCCCGTATGCTTACAGCTCCCGCCGGCAGGAGTTTGCCTCCTTCGACAATGAAAAGTCCATTAGGCTGAAAACCCGGTATGCGCGGGAGAAACAGCTCGGGGGTGTCATGTTCTGGGAGTTGACCGGCGACCAGCCTCGGCACGGCCTGCTGGAATCCCTGTACCGGGCCGCCCGGTAGCTCCTCTTTGGGAGCAAAGAGCGCCCAGCGGGGGTAATGATCCGCAAAACGCAGTCGGGCTGAGCGCAGGCAAGGCAAGAGAGCACTACTCACTTACGGGGGCTTACCAAGCTGGCCAGGTGAAAACCTGGTCTGGAGCCCAGAAGTCCCGCTTGCAGCGACGGAAGGGCTGAACCGGTGGGCTCCGAAAGGGGTGGTGGCTGTTGCAAAATGCCACCTAGTGGAGCGAGCAAGGCCGCGGCCCATCAAATCGGCCCGGCAAATCCACTGTAAGGCTGCTTTTTCACGTTCCTACGTTCGAAATGACCTGTTTTCGAGCGAATTTGAGGGTTCTGCAACAGCCACGATGGTTAGTAGCCGCTGGACATGAGTCTGAGGTGGTCTAGCCGAAACGGACAGCGAGAAGTCTTGACTTTCGCTGCCCATGAATGAGAAACCGAGTTCCGGGAGCGCCCCCACCACCCGCCAGAAATATACGCCGGCATTTAAGGCTGAGTGCGTGCGCCAGGCGGCCGTCGGTGCCCGGCAAACGGACGTGGCCTGAGCCCAGGGCATTTCTCCGGCCCTATTGGGCCGCTGGCAGCACCAGGCTCTGGAACAAGCCGTGCCTAGCAGCGCGGAGCGTGACGAGATCAAATGGCTACGCGCCGAACTCAAGCGCGTGGAAATGGAGCGCGACATTTTAAAAAAAGTCATGACTAGCAAACGCTATGGTCGCGTTATCTCCCAACCGCCGCAGTCATGAGCCGCTCCCGTTTCATTGCCGCCTGCTCCGAGCAGTGGCCCGTACAGATGCTCTGCCGTACAATCGACGCAAGCCCAGCCGGCTACTACCAGTGGCAGCAACGGCCAGCACCCGCCCCGGTCGCATGGCAGCAGGCTAGGCTGCACAGGCGGCTTTCGTGCGTCACGTCCGCCGCTGTAGTACCCGGCGGCTACGGACGGATTACGGGCCGAAGGACACCTTGTTGGCCGTTACGCTCTGCGTTCGTAGCTGCACCAACACGGCTTGCGCGCGTTGGGTACCCACCCGCAACGGCCCCGCACGACGGTGGCCGACCCAGCGGCCATCGTCGCGGAGAACCGCTTGCTGGGCCAGCCCACACCAACCGCCCCCGACCAGGTGCGGTGGGCGACATCACGTACCTGCCGCTGGTGGGCGGGCGCTGGTGCTACCTGGCCACCTGGCGTGGTACCTGCTCCCGGCGCGTGGTCGGCTGGCACTTGGCCGCACAAATACCCACCGATCTCGTGCTCAGCGCCTTGGAACAGGCCTTTACGCTGCGCCAACCGGCTCCCGGTCTGATTATCCACGCCAACCGCGGCAACCAGTACACCAGCGCCGCCCGTCGTGCTCGCATCGAAAAGGCCGGCGCCCTGCCCAGCTTCAGTCGGCTGGGCAACCCAGACAGGGCTGGAGCACCCTCAAAACCGAACTGTTGCCCGGCGGTAGCCCTTTTGCCTCGCTGGAAGAAGCCCGACTGGAGGTCGCCCATTACTTCGACACGTACTTCAACCCCGACCGCCGCCACTCCGCCCTGGGCTACCGCTCGTCCCACCAATTTAAACGTTACTTGAAACTCAACCTATCTTAGCTCGCTGTCCGTTGCCACTGGACCACCACACTTCATCACTATTCGGACATTGCCTTGCATAAACCTGATGGGTCGTGCGTAGCTTTACTACAACCGGCTGGCAGCGCTTTGTCTCAGCGATAAGTAGTCCTCAAACTGCTTTCCTTGAGGGCGGCGAGTGGTACTCTCCTTTCTGAGCACCCGGTTCCCTGTCTGCTCCCTTACCTGCTCCACTATGCCCGCAGAGCTACCACATCCTACCCTATCCACTACCTATATTCCCATCCCGCTTGGTGCTAATCCTGACCAGCCGACCAGCGTCAGGAACCGGTGCTCAACCAAGCGGATGCGACCAGTTACCAACTGGCTGCTAACGCTCCTGCTGCTGCTGAGCAGTGCGGCCACGACCGCCTTTGCGCAAGCGCCGCCCCCGGAGTGCAGCCAGGATGAGAAGTTCATCAACACCTGGTATTTCGGCCAGCGGGCGGGGCTAAACTTCAACCAAGCCACCGACTCCATTCCACCCGCGGTGCTGACCGATGGGCGGATGGTGGCACCCGCCGGCTCCGGGGTGATGTCGGACGGCACCGGCAACCTACTCTTTTACAGTAACGGCGACACGGTCTGGAGCCGCAACCACGGCATCATGCCCAACGGCACGGGCCTGGGCGGTAATCGCCGCACTACGGACGGCCCCCTGCCCATCCGGCTGCCGGGCAGCCCGGCCACGCCGGGGGCCCCCACGCGCTATCTTATCTTCACCCAAGATGCGCAGGGTGGCCCCAAAGGCTTAAGCTACTCGGAAATTAGCATCCCCGTTGGGCAGCAAGGTGAGGTAGTGGCCGCCACCAAGAACACGCCCCTCACCCTCGGCACGGCCGAGAAGATGACGGGCGTGCTGCACAAAAATGGCTGCGATATCTGGATAATCGTGCATGGCTGGGGCACGGCCACCACCGGCACCGCGAACCGCGGCGACTCGTTCCTGGCGTACCGCGTGACGCCGGCCGGCGTGCAGCCCGTGCCGGTGATTTCGACCATTGGGGCCCTGCACACGCCGGGAATTGCGGCCCAGGGCTACCGCGGCCAGATGAAAGTGTCGCCCGACGGCAAGCAGCTGGCCGTGGCCCGCTTCAGCAACGCCGTGGCCGACAGCAGCAGCACCGTCGAGTTATTCGCCTTCGATGCCGCCACGGGCGTGGTCAGCAACCGCCGCGCCATCGACAGCGGAGCTGGCCGCTACTACGGCGTCGAGTTTTCGCCCGGCCGCAGCCGGCTCTATGCCACGGTGCAGAGCCCGCCCCAACTGCTGCAGTTTGATTTGAGCGCCGCCAACGTGCCGGCCAGCAAGCAAGTCATTCCGCTCAAGCAGACGACCCCGGTCAACTTGGGCTCCATGCAGGCGGCCCCCGATGGCAAGATTTACGTGGCCCGCGAAAACCAGCCCGCCCTGGGCTTCATTGCTCATCCCGATTCGCTGGGGGCGAAAGCGGCCTACGCCGACGGCAACCTGCTGCTGGGCGGCCGCCGCAGCGGTTTGGGCCTGCCCAATTTCAACCAAAGCTCGTTGCTGCGGGTCGGGTTCGGGGCGCAGTCCACGGCTTGTCGGGAGATAACCTTTCGGGCCGGCTCCCCCGTTCCCAACCCGGAGTCCTACGCCTGGACCTTTGGCGACCCCGCTTCGGGCACGAATAACACCTCCGCGCTGGCTGACCCCAAACACCTTTTCACAACGCCAGGCGACTACGTTGTGACGCTGCGCATCACCAATTTCTGCTTTTGCCGCGAGACCCGGGGCCTTATTCGGGTGCCCGGTCCGCCCACGCCGGGCAGTATCACGGCCAATCAAACGCTATGCGCAGGGGCCACGCCGGGTCCGCTCACCGGTGCTACCCCGGCCGGTGCTGGCACCGGGCAGTTCAGCTATCAGTGGCAGTCGTCACCGGACAACTCCAACTGGCTCGACATCGGCGGCGCCAACGGGCCCAACTTCGCGCCCGGCGCGCTGAGTACCACGACCTATTTCCGGCGGCTGGTGACGTCGGGCTTCTGCGGCCCACGCGCGCCCACGGCCTCGGTCGCCATCACCGTCCTCCCGGCCCTGGCGGCCGGCAGCATCGCCGCCAACCAAACCGTGTGCGCGGGCCGCGCCGCCGCGCCGCTGACGAGTACCGCTCCGGCTACGGGCGGCACCGGCACGTTTGCCTACCAGTGGGAAGCCTCGCTGGACAACACCACCTGGACGGCCATCTCCGGCGCTACTGGCGCGGCCTTCGCGCCCGGCCCGCTCACGGCCACCACCTACTTCCGCCGCCGGGTACAGTCCGGCACCTGCACCACCGCGCCATCCAATACCGTTACGTTAACGGTAGTGCCCGCCTTGACGGCCGGTAGCATTGCCGCGAACCAAGGGCTCTGCGCCGGCGCTATCCCGACTCCCCTCACCAGCGACACCCTGGCAGCGGGCGGCACAGGCCCTATTTTATACCAATGGGAATCCTCCCCGGATAACATGACTTGGACGCCCATTGGCGGGGCCGCCGGGCCGACTTATGCGCCGGGCCAACTGAGTGCTACTACTTACTTTCGCCGCCGGGCGGGCTCGGGCAGCGCCTGCGCCCCGGTCTTGTCCAATGTCATCACCATCACCGTGGCCCCGGCGCTGGCAGCCGGTAGCATCGGCACCAGCCAAACGTTGTGCCCGGGTGCTGCCCCCGCCTTCCTCACCAGTACAGCCCCAGCCAGCGGGGGCACGGGTAGCTACCGCTACCAGTGGGAATCGTCGCCGAACACCACCAACTGGACCGACATTCTCGGCGCTACCGGTGCCGGCTACGCGCCCGGTCTGCTCACGGCCACCACCTACTACCGGCGGCGGGTAAGTTCGGGGGCCTGCGGACCGGCGTATACGTCCTCCGTTGCCCTGACGGTACTGCCAACGCTGCGCGCGGGCAGCATTGCAGCCGATCAGGGCATCTGCGCGGGCACCCCACCTGCCCCGCTCACTAGCACCGATGCGGCTGGCGGCGGCACGGGCACATTTGCCTACCAGTGGGAGTCCTCCGCGGATAATGCCAACTGGACCGCTGTAGCTGGCGCCACCAACCCAACTTTCGCGCCCGGACCGCTGGCGGCCACTACCTACTTCCGGCGCCGAGTGACTTCGGGCACCGGCACCTGTTCCACGGCGGTTTCCAACGTCTTGACGATACGGGTACAGCCCATTGTAACGCCTGGGGTAAGCCTGGCGACGCCGCCCGTGCAGTGCCCCGGCACGGCCCTAACCTTCGCGGCCGTGGCTACGAACGTGGGCCCTGCGCCTACGTTCCGTTGGCTCGTCAACAACGTGGCCGTGGCCAGCGGGCCTACGTTCACCAGTAGCACGGTGGTTTCCGGCGACCAGGTACAGGTCGAGGTAACGCCCACGGCGGGGCTGTGCAGCACGGGGCCAGCCACGGCCACGGCCACGGTGACGCGCACGCCGACGCCGCAGCCCACGCTCGCCATTGCCGTGCAGCCCGACGGGCCCGTGTGCCCGGGCGCGCCGCTTACGTTCAGCATCGCGAACGTGACAGCGGCCGGCCCGTCCCCCACCTACCAGTGGCAGGTCAACGGCAACGACGTGGCCGGGGCCACGGGCCCGGTCTTCACCAGCACGACGCTGCGCGGGGGCCAGACCGTGACGCTGCGCCTTCGCTCGACCAACGTGTGCGGGCAGCCCGTGACGGCCGTTTCCAACGGCGTGGCCGTGCGCATTCTGCCACCGGTTAACGTGAATGCCGGCCCGGACAAGGAAATTCTGCTGGGCACTGCCGTGACACTGGAAGGCAGCGCCGATGGCACGTACCCCGTAACGTGGACGCCGGCGGTGGGGCTGACGTTTCCGACCAACGACCCGCTGCACCCCGTGGCCGCGCCCACGGTGACCACGACCTACACGCTCTCGGCCGGGACCGGCGGCTGCGCCAGCGCCGACCAGGTGACCGTGACCGTGCGCCCGCCCATTCGCATCCCCAACGCCTTCACGCCTAACAACGACGGCCGCGACGACACCTGGCAGATTGAGTTCATCGAGCAATTCCCCGACAACACCGTGAGCGTGTTCAACCGCTGGGGCAACCGGGTCTTCTCGGCCGATAACTACAGCCGGGCCAACGAATGGCGCGGCGACATCAACGGCCAGCCCGCGCCGGTCGGGACCTACTACTACGTCGTTGTCACGAAGGGCCCGCTGGGTCGGTCCTACGCCGGATCGATCACGATTTTGTATTAGCAAAACGCCCGGCGGTGCCTGCCGCCGGGCCGCCTTCTTCCTAGATCGACCTTAAGACACTTACTGTTATGAGAAGAGCACTACCCCTCCTGCTGCTCCCGCTGCTACTACTGGCCACCGCCCCGGCCCTGGCCCAGCAGCAGGCGCAGTACAGCCAGTACATGAACAATAATTATCTCCTGAACCCGGGTGCCACCGGCGTGGAGGACTACATCGACGTTAAGTTCAGCTACCGTACCCAGTGGACGGGCCTGGAAGGGGCCCCCAAGACCTACTACGCCAGCATCAGCTCCTCGCTGGGCAAGTGGCGCAGCACCCCCAAGCGCACCCTCCGCGACCGGTACCGGCCGTTTCACGCGGTGGGCGGCCTCGTGTACAACGACGTGACCGGGCCCACGAGCCGGACCGGGGCCTACGCTTCCTACGCGTGCAACCTGGTGCTGACAACTAAAATTCGGATGGCCCTGGGCGTGTCGGTGGGCATGCAGCAGTTTGCCGTCGACGGAGAGCAGCTGCATTTCTTCGACCCCACGACCCGCGCCGCCAGCGCCGCCGCGCGGGTGCTTGATGGCTCGGTGGGCCTGTGGATGTACAGTCCCGATTTCTACGTCGGGGTATCGAGCGCGCAGCTGCTGGGCAGCAAGCTCGACTTCTCCTACGGACCCAACCTGCTGGACGCGGGCGCACCTGGCAACACGCTGAGGCGTCACTACTTCGCCACGGCCGGGGTGCGGGTAAAGCTCGACGAGGACTGGTCGCTGGTACCGTCGGTCCTGGTCAAGGCCGTGGCCCCGGCCCCGCTCTCGGTCGACCTCAATGCCAAGCTCAAGTATCAAGACCTGCTGTGGTTCGGCGTGTCCTGGCGCGCCTTCGACTCGGCCGTGGCGATGGTAGGCATTAGCTACGAGCAGTTCACGCTGGGCTATTCCTACGATGCCGGTCTCTCCGGGCTGGGCGGCTACCACAGCGGCAGCCACGAGGTACTCCTGGGTTTGCGGCTCAAGAAAAAAGCCCAGGTGGTATGCACCAACAGGTTCTGGTAGGACTGCCTACGCTACGCTCCGCACCAAGTGTTGGGTAGGCGAAAGGCCCCAGCGGCTGCTCCAGCTAGCGGGCTCCAGCTAAAGTGGTCCAACTGAGGTGGTCCAACTCATCCACAATGGGTTGACCTCCTCCCAAAAAACTAGACCACGTAACTTCCTCCCGCTAAACCAGACCATTGTAAAGCAGAGAAATCAGGCACTTGTCGTACTTAAAAACCCCAGGCATTTTCCGTGAAAAAGGCCAAGTTTACCGAGGCGCAAATCGTACTTACCCTGCGTCAGGCGGATACCGGCATGACCGTCGCCGAGGGGTGCCGGAAAATGGGTATCAGCGAGGCGACCTGCTACAACTAGAGGAAAAAGTATGGCGGCTTGGGCGTGCCCGAGCTACGTCGGCTCAAGCAGCTAGAGGAAGAAAATCAGCAACACAGACAACTCGTCGCCGACCTGAGCCTGGACAAACAGCTGCTGCAGGACACGCTCGAACAACCTTCTGAAGCCCGTGCCGCGTCGGCACGCGGTTCAACACCTCATTGACGCCTACCGCATCTCAGCCCGGCGGGCCTGTCGAGTCATTGGCTTGCAGCGCACTAGCTGGGCCTGTAAAGCCCAAGGCCGGGATGATACCCTCCTCCGCCAGCGCTTACGAGAGCTGGTACAAGTACGTGTCCGCTACAGCTGCCAGCGCCTCCATACGCTGCTACGCCGCGAGGGCTGGGCGGATAATCACCAGCGGGTGCATCGGCTTTACTGCCTGGAGGACTTGAACTTACGCAGCAAACGCCCCAAGCGTAATCGCGCTGCTACGCACCGGCTGGAACGGCAACTG
>JANPOR010000286.1:0-5546 GCA_031428075.1 Hymenobacter sp.
GCTCGAAAAGCCGCTGGTGACGGTGCTGCATACCATTTTGCGGGAGCCCACGCACACCCAAAAAATCATTATTCAGGAAATTGCCCGTCGCTCGGCCCGGCTGGTGGTCATGAGCCGCCGGGGCGTGGACTTCCTCACCGATATTTACCAAATTGACCCGGAGAAAATCCAGCTCATCGAGCACGGCGTTCCCGACCTAGAAGCGCCCGTCGTGAACCCGCTGCTGCGCGTTTCGCCCTTTCGGGGCCGGCAGGTACTCTTCAGCTTCGGGCTGCTGAGCCGCAACAAGGGGCTGGAAACGGTTATCCGGGCGCTGCCGGCCATCGTGGCCCGCCACCCGGACGTGGTGTACGTGGTGCTGGGCAATACCCACCCCGGCGTGGTGCGCCACTCCGGCGAGGAGTACCGCGAGCAGCTTAAGCTGCTGGCCCTGCAACTGGGCGTGGACCGCCACTTGGTGTTCATCAACAAGTTCGTGACCGAGGCTGAGTTGATGAACTACCTGTCGGCCGCGGCCATCTACATCACGCCCTACACCAACGAGGCGCAGATTACCAGCGGCACGCTCTCCTACGCCGTGGGCGCGGGCGCGGCCGTGGTGTCTACGCCCTACTGGCACGCCCAGGAGCTGTTGGCCGAGGGCCGGGGGCGCTTGTTTCCCTTTAAAGACGCCAACGCCCTGGCTGAAACCGTGAACGAGCTGCTGGGCGAGCCCGAGCAGTTGGCCGCGCTGCAGCGCAAGGCCTACGAATACGGCCGCCACCTGCGCTGGCCTAAAATCGGGGCGGAATTTCTGCTCGTGCTGGAGCAAGCCCAGGCCGAGGCTGAAACCAGCGGGCTACCGCCGCGCCCGTTGGTGGACCCGGAAATCATGCCCGAGTTCAGCCTGGCCCACGTGCGCCGGCTCACCGACGACACCGGCATCGTGCAGCACGCCAAATACGGCATCCCCAACCTGAAGGAAGGCTACTGCCTTGACGACAACTCCCGGGCCCTGACCATGGCCCTGATGGCCTACCAGCAGCACAAAAGCCAGGAAGCCCTCAACCTGCTGCCCATCTACCTGAGCTACATTCATTACATGCAGCGCGACGACGGCAACTTCCGCAACTTTCTCAGCTTCCGGCGCGAGTACCTGGATGATATTGGCTCCGAGGACTCGTTTGGACGCACGGTGTGGGCCCTGGGCTACCTCATCCACTGCGCTCCTAACAACTCGTACCGGGAATTCGCCGGGGAGCTGTTCTTTCGCTCCGTGCCCCATTTCCGGCAGCTAACCCACCTGCGGGGCATGGCCAACACCATGATTGGCCTGGCCTACTACCTCAAAACCCACCCCGACGACGAAGGCATGCTGGCCGAGTTGGGCCTGCTCACGGCCACGCTACTGCGGGCCTATGAGGTGCACCAGGGCCCCGACTGGCACTGGTTCGAAGAGAAGCTGACCTACGACAACGCCATTCTGCCGCTGGCCCTGCTGCACGCCAGCGAGGTGAGTGGCGACGAAGCCGCCCGGCGGGTGGCCCTGGAGTCGCTGCGCTTTCTGGAGGGCCTGAGCTTCCGGGGCGGGATGCTGAGCCCGGTAGGCAACCAAGGCTGGTACCACCGGGGGCAGGCGGGCGAGGTACCGCTGTTCGACCAGCAGGCCATCGAAACCATGGCTATGGTGCTGCTGTATTTACAGGCTTACCGGGCCACCCACGAGCCGGCTTTCATCGGGCAGATGTTCGTCAGCTACCAGTGGTTTTTGGGCGAGAACGTCCTGCGCGTGCCCCTCTACGACCAGGAAACCAAAGGCTGCTGCGACGGCCTGCAGCAAACTGCTCTCAACCGCAACCAGGGCGCCGAAAGCACCCTGGCCTACCTCATTTCCCACCTCACGGTGCTCAACGCCCTCGCCCTGGAGCACGAATACGACCCGGCCCGCTCGCAGGCCGCGCCCCGTCCGCCCGTGCCCCAGGAGCTGGTGCTCATCCCATGAAAGTGGCCGTGCTGGCCCCCGTGGCCTGGCGCAGTCCGCCCCGGCACTACGGGCCCTGGGAGCAGGTGGCGTCCAACGTGGCCGAGGGGCTGGTGGCAGCCGGCGTGGACGTGACCCTGTTTGCCACCGCCGATTCGGTGACGGCGGGTACGCTGGCCGCTGTGGTGGCGCGGGGCTACGAGGAAGACCGCACCCAGGACGCCAAGGTGCTCGAATGCCTGCACATCAGTCACCTGATGGAACGGGCGGCCGAGTTCGACCTCATTCACAACCACTTCGACTTTTTGCCGCTCACCTACTCGCGGCTGATTCCGACGCCGATGGTAACTACCATCCACGGGTTTTCGTCGGCCCGGATTCTGCCGGTGTACCAGCATTACGCGGCCACCTCGGCCTACGTGTCCATCAGCGATGCCGACCGCCACCCCTCGCTGCCCTACGCCGCTACGGTGTACAACGGCCTGCGGATGGCCGATTTCAGCTTCGTGGCCCAGCCCGCCGACTACCTGCTGTTCCTGGGCCGCATTCACCCCGATAAGGGGCCATTTGAAGCCATCCAGATTGCCCGGCAGAGTGGCCGGCGGCTCCTGCTGGCCGGTATCGTGCAGGACCAGGCGTATTTTGACGAATGCGTGCAGCCCTTTTTAAGCGACACCATCGAGTTTCTGGGGCCCGTGGGGCCGATGCGACGCAACCTGCTGCTGGGCAACGCAGCGGCCCTGCTGCACCCCATCCGATTCGACGAGCCGTTTGGGCTGAGCGTGGCCGAGGCTCAACTATGCGGCACGCCAGTCATTGCCTTCAACCGAGGCGCCATGCCGGAACTGATTCAGCCCGGCCAGACGGGCTTTTTAGTCTCCAACGTGGGCGAAGCCGTGGCGGCGTTGCAGCAGCTGGGGGAGTTGAGCCGAGCGACCTGCCGGGCGTGGGCAACGGCGGAGTTTTCGCAGGAGAAAATGGTGGCTGACTACCTGGCTGTGTACCGGCAACTGTTGCGCTGAGTTTAGCTCCTGACATCCGCCTACTGCGCAGTTGCCAGGAGCGACGGCAGCGGAACTGCTACCGCTGAGCACTGATCCAGGAGCTTTCCCAGCAGCAGCTTTAAATCCACGGTCACGAAGGAGGAGCAGTAGTCGGACAGGCCGTAGGGAATGACCAGCTTGCCGTTGTGAACGATGGAGCCGCACGAGTACAGCACGTTCGGCACATAGCCTTCGCGCTCTTCCTTGTTAGGAATGAGCAGCGGCTCGCTTAGGCGGCCGATTTCCACGGCCGGGTCGTTTAGGTCCAGCAAGCTCACGCCCAAGCAGTAGCGCCGCATGGGCCCTACGCCGTGGGTGATGACCAGCCAGCCGTGCTCCGTTTCAATGGGCGGGCCGCAGTTGCCAATCTGAATAAATTCCCAGGGGCTTTGGGGCTCCTGAATCTGCACCGCGTGTTCCCAGATATTCAGGTTGTCGGAGAACATGAGGTAGTTTCTCCAGCCATCGATGCGGGAGAGCATGGCGTAGCGGCCGTTGATCTTGCGCGGAAATAGCGCCAGATTTTTGTTGTGGGCCCCGGCTCCGTGTAGCGGCATGCCCCGGAAGGTGTAAAAGTCGCGGGTCATGAGCAGCTTGGGCGCGATGCCGAGCCCGTCGTAAGCCGTATAAGTGGCGTAGTACACGATACCGCCGTCGTCTTCCACGAAGCGCACGAACCGGGCGTCTTCCATCCCCTTGCGCTCAAAGTCGGACACCGGAAACAGCACCCGGTCCGAGATGTCGGTGTCCAGCGAAAAAGTCAATTCGTAATAGGTGTCGGCCAGCCACAGTATCTGATCGTAGTCGCTTTTCAGGGCGGCGTCGGGTTGGGCGGCCTGGGCTTCCAGCACCACTTTCTGCAGTTGGTTGTACTCGAACCGGTCGGCGAGCTGGGCAGCCACTTCTGCCACTGCCGCCGCGGGGAGCCGGGCGGTGAAGTCCTGCGCAAAAAACGCCTGCTTGTGGTACACTGCGCTGCGAATCGTTTCGGCCTCGTCGACGTAGTTACCGGCCGGCAGCAAGTGGATGTTGGCGTCCTGGTCGAGCAAGGCCCGGCGAAAGACGATGGACGAAATGTGTCCCTCGCCCACCGCCCGAAAACTGATGATGATGCGCTTCTGGTCCACTTCCAGCTCCGACTGGTCGGGGTCTTCCACGATGGACGGGTTGAAAAAGGCCGCCGACTCGATGGAGTATTCGTGGGTGAAGTAGGAGCCCAGCAGCAGCTTGCAGTAGGGCGCGGTTTTCTCAAAATCCAGGCCCAGCGCCGGAAACAGCTCCTGCAGCCGGGCACAATTGCGGTTGAGCACCCGGGTGATGTTGCGGTGCCGCTTGGAGTATTCCTGCAAAATGGGCGAGATGGTGCCGAACACCTCCTCCTCGCTCAGCGCCATCACGCGGCCAATGACTTGCCGGGCCCGCTCTTCGCCGTAGAAAAAAAAGCGGGCAATAACCCGTTTCATGTCCGGGTACACCTTTACGGCGGCTCTCTCAAGGGTTAAGCGCATAGATTGTGAGCGAATAGAATGCAAAAGTAACTGCGATAATAGCCGGCTAGCAACACAAAGCGGCGCAAGGCGCTCAGGAAGCCGGGGCCAGGCCACCGAGCACGGCAGTGGCGTTCTGCACCGCGGTGACGAAGCCGGTGCTTCCCCCGCTGAGCATTTCGGCGGCCACGGGCAGCACCAGTACGGGCACAGGGCAGCGGGTAAGCAGTTGGGCCGTTACGCTACGATGGAACAACTCGCCGACGTAGCTGCGCTGGCGGGCCAGCACCACCACTAAGTCGGCCCGGAGGTCCTGCACCGCGGCCAGCACGCCCTCGGCGTAGTTGTTGTGCTCGAAGCCGCGCAGCTCCGGCACGGGCAGCCCATCCACGAGGCTACTGGCCTGCACGGCCCGCAGGGCCAGCGCGCAGCCTTCGTCGTCCTCGACGCCGCTCGACACGTGCGCCACGAATACTTCGGTGCCGGGCAGGGCCAGCAGCGGGCGCAGGGCCTGGGCATCCGCGGTCAGCGCGAAGGACTCCCGGTCGGCGGCAATCAGCACCCGGCGCGGCGGGTGGTCGGTGGGGGAGTTGGGCGCCACCACCAGCAGCGGGTAATTGCCGGCCCGCAAAATATCGGCGCAGGATGTGACTAAGTCGGCGGCGGCGGGGTGGGCCGGTTCGGGTTGGCTAAGCACGAACAAGGCCGGTTGGTAGCGGTTGGCCAGATCCTGGGCCACGGCCGGCAGCAGGTCGGTGGCCACTTCCACGGTGGCCACGGTGCGCAGGCCCTCCGCCTGCTGGTAGAGAATGGCCGCCGTGTCGGTCTGGCGCTCCAGCTCATGCTGGTGGTAGCCTTGGGCGATGAGGTCGTTGGGATCGAACAGCGAAGCGCGGTTGACGTGCAGCAGCACCAGCCGGCCTGCCACCGCCTGGGCCAGGGTATCGGCGTATTGAATGGCACAGCGGGCGGGCGGGTAGAAACCCGCGAAGACAATCAGGCTAAGGGACATGGGACGAGACGTTTAGCCCGGCAAAGCCGGGAAGTGGGAATCGA
>JANPOR010000287.1:0-10501 GCA_031428075.1 Hymenobacter sp.
CCTAATATCATAACAAGCCCCGGCTCAGGAAAGAGTCGGGGCTTGTTACGTTGAAAAACTTACGTAAAAAGAGGTCTTGTCATATTATTAGGCTGGTCGCTAAGACCAAGCCAGGTTACTTCGTTCCTCGCAATGACAGAGCCAAACACCGGGTACCGAGCACCAAACGCCCTTACAGCCGGTGCGCGGTGAAGCTGCTGCGTAGGCTTTGATAGGCCACCAGTTGGGCGGGGCGCAACAAACGGGCCAGCGCGGTTTCGTAGCGTTGCTGGGCAGCAGCCAACTCCTGGTCGCGAAGGGCTGGGGCCGCCCCGCTAAGGCTGATTGCCAAGGCTTGGCGCTCGGCCAGCATGTGCAAGTGCAGGGTACGCACCCGGATGTACTGCGCCTCGTCGAGGGGAACGCGGCGGGCTAGGGCCTGGGTGAGACTGGTGGCCCGCGCTGCAGTAGCCGTCGAATAAGCAGCAGGGTCGTCAGCTCTCAAAACGGCTAGAGCGGCGGGTTGGGTATGAAGACCAGCGGCGAAGCAGGCGGCAACAATGAAGCTATACATACGAATGAGTGTGAAAAAAGGTGATGAAGAAGAAAGAGTTGCTGGCCAAGCCTCACAGCAGTTGGCCCAGCAGTTTGACTGCTCCAAACGTAATCCTATTTTTCACTTGGCCAAACAAATAATTTTGTGGCTTATTTCTTATTAAACTATTCGGTGCTACAAGCACAACTTACTGATCAACAAATTTTTAATGTTATACCATCAAATGTAATGTTGACGCTTACATCTTGCCGCAATTATATATAATGTTGAGTATTCCTTTACGAAATGCCAAAATAATTTCGCTCAGTTCAAGCCTTGCTTTAAGTAAAGTCCGATGCTGGCCAACTACAGAATTCGTAACTCGATGCGGCGGTTGAGACGGCGCTCAGCTTCAGAGTCATTGGGGCCCAACGGGCGGGAGGCACCGTAGCCCTTGGCCCGCAGCCGAACGGCATTCACGCCGTGGGCCGTGAGGTAGGTAACTACCGCCTGCGCCCGATGCTGCGAGAGCAGCAGGTTGGCAGCATCGGCACCCACGTTGTCGGTGTGGCCCGAGACCTCGATTTGCACCTCGTGGTACTGGCGCATGAATTCAATGAGGCGGTTCAGCTCGGTGCGCGAGCGGGGCTCCAACTCGTACTGGTTGGTGTCGAAAAACAGGTTGTTGAGCACTACACTACGGCCCGCCCGCACGGGGTCGAGGTAGATGTCGAGCGTGAAAGGGTCGAATTGCTGCTTACCGGCGTAGTCAAAGCTCAGGCTCTTGAGCAAGTATTTATCGGCGGCGGCGTACATGGCGTATCGGTGGCCCTCGTTGAGCACGGCGGTGTACTCGCCAGTTTCCGGGTCGGAGGTCACAAACTGCGTGAGGGCGTCGGTGTCGACGTCGTAAATCTTCACGTCGGCCTGCAACGGCTTTTTGGTGGCGGCTTCGAACACCCGTCCTTGGGCGTAAATACTGGTTTCCCGGGCTTTAACTTCAGCGGGCACGTCGAATCCGAATAGTTTAACGCCCCGCTCGTGCGGGGGCCCGCCGGATGCGCCCGGCGCTTCGTTGTCCATCTGGGTGCGCGAATAAAAGCCGCGCTGATTGTCAGACGAAATGAACAGCGAGGCTTCGTCTTCGAACGTATTGAGGGGATAACCCAAGTTCCGGGGCGTACCCCAGGCCCCAGACGCTGTTTTTTCGCTCCGAAACACGTCGAGCCCGCCCATCCCCACCAGCCCGTCGGTGACGTAATAGAGCGTAGTGCCGCTGGCGTGGATGAACGGAGCCATGTCCTTGCCGGGCGTGTTTACGGGGGTACCCAGGTTTTGGGCGGGGGCCCATGTACCGTCGTCCTTCAAGGTGGTGACGTAGATATCCTCTTGGCCCTGACCGCCCTTGCGGGTGGAAGTGAAATACAGCGTGCGCCCGTCGGCCGAAAGTGAAGGCTGTGAGTCCCACTCCGCCGAGTTCACGGCCATACCCAGGTTCAGCGGTGGGCTCCAGGTGTTGCCGGTGCGCCGCGAAATGTACAGGTCGCAGTTTCCAATGCTTTTGGGCCGGTCGCAGGAAGCAAACACCAGCGTTTTACCATCGCCTGAAATCGTACCCGCTCCTTCGTTATAGCTCGAATTGATGGCCGGCGCAATTCCCACCGGCGGGCTGAACGTGCCGTCGGCTGCCCGGCGGCTCACAAATAAGTCTTCGCCGCTGCCGGCTTTTGGCCGCCCCGTAAAAAGAAGGAAACGGCTGTCGGCAGTAAGCGTTGGAAAGTACTGGAACTTAAAACCGTTCAGGGGAGCCGGTAAGGGCACAGGCTCGGTGCCCACGGGGTGCTTTAGAGCCTCCTGCGCAAACTCGCAGGTGCGAAGTCCCCGCTCGGCCACGGCATAGGCGCGGGCCACTTTGGTGCCCACTTTCAGTAGCTGCCGGTAGGCCACAGCGGCCGTGGCGTAGTCGCCGTATTGCAGGCCCAGGTCGCCCAACAGCAAGTATTGGGGGGCGCGGGTTGCATCGGGCGGCACCTTAGCCAAGCCCTCGCGGTAGGCGGCTAGGGCCCCGCGGGTGTCGCCTTGGGCCTTGAGCAGCGAACCCTTCATGAGCCACCCCTCACCGAGCGAAGGAAACTTCTCGGTCAGGACCTTGAGCGTTTCGAGAGCTTTGCCAAACTCGCGGTCCTTGCTTTGCGCTAAGGCCTTTTCGTAGAGGCCCCGCGCCTTATTATTGGTGATAGCCATAGGCGTAAGACCTTGACCCTGTACCGATATAACCCCGCCCAGTGCCAACAATAAGGCCAGCCCTCCGCCCAGCGCCCAGCGCCGGCCCCCGTCCCAGAAAGTGACCATTCGTAGCATAGCCCGCAAACTACGGAATGTCGAGGTATTTATGAGTTTGGAGCGACACCTGCCAACACGGGTGGGCTTTTGCGTAGTCGATAATGGCCGGCGTGATGCGGGCAGCGCGGCTCCACTCAGGCTGTAGGTACAGGCGCGCGGTGGGCGGCACCAGCGCCGCGTGCGACTCAGCCCAGGCGAAATCCGACTCGTTGAACACCACCACTTTTAGCTCGTTGGCGGCGGCCAGCACCTCGGGACGCGGGGCCTTAAATTTCTTCGGCGACACGCACACCCAGTCCCAGTGTCCCGACAGCGGGTGGGCCCCGGAAGTTTCAATCCAAGTTTGGCAGCCGGCGGCTTGCAGGGCGGCCGTCAGGGGGCCGCAGTCGTGCATCAGTGGCTCGCCGCCGGTGATGACCACGTTGCGGCCGGGGTGCGCCAGCACGGCGGCTACTAAATCGGCCACGGCCTGCCGGGGGTGCGCATCTGCGTCCCACGATTCCTTCACATCGCACCACACGCAGCCCACGTCACAGCCGCCCAGGCGAATAAAATAGGCCGCCCGCCCCGTATTAAATCCCTCGCCCTGAATGGTATAAAACTGCTCCATTACGGGCAAAGCCGTGGCCACCGGCCCGGGGGCCGGCCCAGCCAGCACCGGCAACTCCAACATCAAATCAATAGCCATAGCAACAGAACCCAATAAGTAAGCCGGCCCCGCGCCCACCCGCGGGCGGCGCAGGGCCTGGAATAATACTTAAAGGTACGGCCCACCGCCGAGGCCGGCAAGCATGTCGCTCAAGCAGGGCGCGGGTACACGGCCCCCGTGGCGGCGCGTAGCGTGTTCAACAGTAACATGGCGATGGTCATGGGGCCCACACCGCCCGGCACCGGCGTGATGCGCGAGGCCAGCGGGGCCACCTCCGCAAAGTTCACGTCGCCCTTCAGGGCGAAGCCGGACTTTTTGTTGGCATCGGCTACGCGGGTCGTGCCCACGTCAATCACCACCGCGCCGGGCTTCACCATGTCGGCCGTCACGAACTCGGGCCGGCCGATGGCGGCCACAATAATGTCTGCCGTGCGGCATATTTCTGCCAGGTTCTGAGTGCGCGAATGACATAAAGTAACAGTGCAGTTAGCATTCTCCAAGTTCTTGGCTAGCAATATGCTAACAGGGGTACCAACGATATTGCTACGACCAATAACCACGCAGTGCTGGCCGCTGGTTTGGATGCCTTGCCGGGCCATTAACTCCACGATGCCGGAGGGCGTGGCGGGCAGCAGCGCCGGCAGCCCGGCCACCATGCGGCCCAGGTTCATGGGGTGGAAGCCGTCCACGTCCTTGTCGGGCCGGATGGCTTCGATCACCTTTTCGGCGTCGATGTGCTTCGGCAGCGGCAACTGCACGATGAAGCCATCGATGGCCGGGTCGTCGTTCAAGGCCCCCACCTGGGCCAGCAGCTCGGCCTCGGTGATGTCGTCCTCGAAGCGCAGCAGCGTGCTGTCGTAGCCCACCCGCTCGCAGGCCAGCACCTTGTTGCGTACGTAAGTTTCGGAGCCGCCGTCGTGGCCCACGAGGATGGCCGCGAGGTGCGGCGGCCGTTGTCCGGTGGCCGTGAGTTTGGCCACTGCCGCGGCAATTTCAACTTTGATATCTTCGGCAGTTTGTTTACCGTCAATGAGGTGAGGAACGGACGGTACGGAGGCGCTTGGGCTCATATCAAAAACCAGAATTACGGAGATTATTTGTTAGAATGTCTATATTGCCATGCGCAAGGGCAACCTCATTGTCAAACCACTTTTCAACCATGCAAAGCCAACTACTTGTTCTTCTCATCAGCTTTTTTGATGGGCTATTCAGCCTAATTTTCGGCCTGTTATATTTCGTCTTTATCGGGGCCCTGATTTATGGCACGTGGAAAACGTTTGAAAAAGCCGGCAAACCGGGCTGGGCCTGCCTCATCCCGGTCTATAACCTCGTAGTACTGCACGAAATGGTGGGCCGGGAGACGATAAAGCTTCTGTTATTGTTCATTCCATTGGTCAACATTTATTTCCTCATTACCCTCTACATCAGCTTGGCGAAGTCCTTCGGCAAACACGAAACGGGCGAAATTATCCTCGCCTTTTTCTTTTGGCCGTTTTACCTGGGCCTGGGCGATGCCCGGTATGTGGGCCCTAGCGAGGGGCCCGGCACACCGGCTGCCAGCTTCGGCACGAGTTCAACCACTTATTAGCAGCCGCTTGCTTCAATGAAAAGGCCGGCTTCCTTTGCGGAAGCCGGCCTTTTCATTCTCAGTCAATCTTCAATACCGCCAGGAACGCCTCCTGCGGAATCTCCACCGAGCCCACGGTGCGCATCCGCTTCTTGCCCTCCTTCTGCTTCTCCAGCAGCTTACGTTTGCGGCTGATATCGCCGCCGTAGCACTTGGCAATCACGTTTTTACGCAGGGCCTTGATGGTTTCGCGAGCGATAATTTTCTGGCCGATGCTAGCCTGGATGGCGATGTCGAACATCTGGCGGGGCAATAGCTCACGCAGCTTTTCGCAGAGGCGGCGGCCCCAGTCGTAGCTTTTCGAGCGGTGCACGATGGCCGACAGCGCGTCCACTTTCTCGCCGTTTAGCATCACGTCCAGCTTCACCATGTCGGCCTCGCGGAAGCCAATGAGCTCGTAGTCGAGCGAAGCATAGCCGCGGCTGAGGGTTTTGAGCTTGTCGAAAAAGTCAAACACGATTTCCGACAGCGGCAGCTCAAAGCTCAGTTCCACCCGCTCGGAGGTCAGGTACGACTGCCCTTTGATGACGCCGCGCTTGTCCATGCACAGCGTAATAATAGGGCCCACGTACTCCGCCGCCGTGATGATCTGGGCCTTGATGAACGGCTCCTCGATGAGCTTGATGAGGTTCGGCTCGGGCATTTCGCTCGGCGCGTTGATGGTCAGCAGTTGGTCTTTGGTGCCAATGGCGTGGAACTGCACGCTCGGCACGGTGGTGATGACCGTCATGTTGAATTCGCGCTCCAGGCGCTCCTGCACGATTTCCATGTGCAGCATCCCCAGAAAGCCGCAGCGGAAGCCGAAACCCAGGGCCACCGACGTTTCGGGCTCCCACACCAGCGAGGCATCATTGAGCTGTAATTTTTCCATGCTCGAGCGCAGCTCCTCGTATTCGGTGGTATCGACGGGGTAAATGCCGGCGAACACCATCGGCTTCACGTCGGCGAAGCCTTGAATGGCATCCAGCGTGGGCCGATTCACGTGGGTGATGGTGTCGCCCACTTTCACCTCGCGGGCTTCCTTGATGCCCGAGATGAGGTAGCCCACGTTGCCCGCACTCATCTCAACGCGCGGCTCCTGGTGCAGGCCCAGCACGCCGATTTCGTCGGCTCCGTACTCCTTGCCCGTGGCCATAAAGCGCAGCTTGTCGCCCTTGCGCATGGTGCCATTTTTGATGCGAAATAGCACTTCAATGCCCCGGTACGAGTTGAACACCGAGTCGAAGATCAACGCCTGCAACGGCGCTTGTGGGTCGCCTTTAGGGGCCGGCACGCGCTCCACAATGGCGTTGAGAATGGCTTCGATGCCAATGCCAGCCTTGCCCGAAGCGTGGATGATGTCTTCCGGCTCGCAACCAATCAAGTCTACGATTTCGTCGGTCACCTCCTCCGGCATGGCGTGGGGCAGGTCGATTTTATTGAGGACGGGTATGATTTCCAAATCGGCCCCGATAGCGAGATAGAGATTCGAAATGGTTTGAGCCTCAATACCCTGCGAAGCGTCCACAATCAACAGGGCCCCTTCGCAAGCGGCGATGCTACGGCTTACTTCGTAGCTAAAATCGACGTGGCCGGGCGTGTCAATCAAGTTCAGCGTGTAAATCTCCCCTTTGTAGGGGTACTGCATCTGAATGGCGTGGCTCTTGATGGTGATGCCCCGCTCGCGCTCCAGGTCCATGTTGTCGAGCAGCTGGGCCTGCATGTCACGCTTGGCCACCGTGCTCGTGAATTCAAGCAGGCGGTCGGCCAAAGTGCTTTTGCCATGGTCGATGTGGGCAATGATGCAGAAGTTACGAATGTGCTTCACAGGGGGCTATTTTTTTAGACAACGAAGGTACGGCGAATGAGGTGCCAACGCACGGCGACCATAAGTTGTGCGGACGCTGTAATCCGCGTCGCGGCACGGCCATCGGCCAGACGAAGCAAACGGCGCCGACAGCCAAAGTCACGCTACCACATTTACACCACTAATTGATTGCAGCCGCGCACGTCGGAATTATCCATCCGGCCCAACACTTCGAACGAGCCGTCAGGATGTTGCTTGGCTAAATCTTTGGTTTCAATAAAAGCACACGAATCAATGTTGGCCAAGTCGATAACATTAATAACACCGTCGTCGCGCCACTCGGTCACGTCGAACGGATCGGCGGGGTCGCGCAGCAGCACGCGCAGCGTCGGCGGGCAGTAGAAGCGGCCGTCGCCTAGCGAATAAGCCTGGCTGAGCAGCTCCGTCATGCCGTATTCGGAATGGATGCCGGCAGGCCCGAACGCGTACCGCAGCTCCTGGTGCAGCTCCTCGCGAATCATTTCGCGGCGGCGACCCTTCATACCCCCGGTTTCGAGCACGGTGAGGCCTTGCAGTTCGGGAGCGAGGCCCGCCTCTGCGGCCAGGTCGAGCAGGGCGTAGCTCACACCGATGAGCAGCACGCGGCGGCTAGCATCCTGCTTGGCTTCGGCCAGGGCCCGGCGCAGGGCCCCGTGGTCGTGCAGGAAAAACGCCGGCTGCGCCTGTCCCGAGCGCCGGGCAAAATCGTCGACCATCGCCACCAGCGACGACTGCCCCTGCTCTAAGTACGAGGGCAGCAGGGCCAGCAACGTCCAGCCCGACAGGGCCCCGTAGTATTGCTCAAAAATGCGCGCTGCGTTGTCGCGGTACAGCTGCGGGTCGCGCAGCAGGTGGCGGCTGCGCTGCTGCCGGGTGGTACCGCTGCTCAGAAATTCTTCTTGCGGGGCCCAAGCGGCCGGCTCGGTGCGCACGTCGTGGGTTTTGAAGAACTCGATGGGCAAAAACGGGATGTCGGCCAAGCATGGCACGGCCCCCGGGGCGCGGCCCAGCTGGCGGAGGTAGGCGGCGTAGGGCGGGCAGTGGACGGCCTGGTGGCGGAACAGGGCCAGGGCCGCCGCTTCGAAGGCGGCGGCGGACACCGTAGGCAGCTGGCGCAGAAACTCGGCGCGGAAACTCATTGGCAGACGAAGGGGTTAGCAAGGCACAACAAAACCGGGCCGGCTTCGTTGCGAAAAATGTACATTCGGGCCACTTTTAGGCGCGGCCGGCAACCGGGCTAGTGGACTCATTTTTGTATTTTAGGCTTGTATGCGCGCTTTCATTTTCCCCAACTCGCTACGCTTGGTCGTGCTTCTGGCCCTGGTGGGCGGGGCCGTCAGCAGTTGCCTGAGCCCACCCAACTACCCCAATGTACCCAGCATTAGCGACCCGCAGGTGGCGTCGTTTCGGCGGGGTACTGGCGGGGCCCGGCGCGACTCTGTAATTCTCACCGTGTCGTACCAAGACGGCAACGGCGATTTGGGCTTAGCCGACGGCGACACCAGCGGGGTATACAGCTCGCGGGGCGGCAACCGCAACCAATTCAATTACTTCCTGCAGCCCTACGTTAAGAATGCCGCCACGGGCCTTTTCGAGCCCATCTTTACGTCCGGGCTCGGCGAGTACGACGGCCGGTTTCCGCGCATCACTGCCGAAGGCACCAAGGAGGCCCCGGTGAAAGGCACCCTTACGTACACCCAAAACTTTTTCCTGAGTGCCCCTTTCCGCCCGGGTCAGGAGGTGCGCTTTGTCATTAGCCTTCAAGACCGGGGCCTGCACGAGAGCAACCAAGTGACAACGCCTAGCATCATTATTCCCTAGCAAAGCACAATTATTGAGGAAGCCGGCCGCTTCGGATGAAATGGCCGGCTTTCTCATGCTCAGGGCCTTCAATAGATGTCCGGAAACCGCTCTGGGTCCGCCTCGCTCAACAAGCTGTAGGCGGCGTCAAATACGTCTTCAACGCTGGGCTTGCTGAAGTAGTCGCCGTCGGAGCTGTAGGCTGGGCGGTGGGCCTGGCCCGATAAGCAGCGCGGGGCCGCGTCGAGCAATTGGTAGCCGTCTTGCTCATCGATGACGTGCTGGAGCATGAAGGCGGTGGCCCCGCCGGGTACGTCTTCATCAGCAAACAGCACCCGGCCGGTTTTGCGGAGGCTATCGGCAATGAGGTGCTGGTTATCGAAGGGCAGCAGGGTTTGCACGTCCATCACTTCGGCCGAAATCCCCACTTCGGCCAGCTGTTTGGCCGCTTCCATCACCACGCGGCACATCGAGCCGTAGGTGACGATGGTGACGTCCGTGCCTTCGCGCAGCACCTCGGGGCGGCCCAGCGGAAGGGTGAACTCCCCCACGTTGGCGGGCAGCTTTTCCTTGAGGCGGTAGCCGTTAAGGCATTCCACTACCACGGCGGGCTCATCGCTCCGCAGTAGCGTGTTGTAGAAGCCGGCGGCGCGGGTCATATCGCGAGGTACGCACACGTGGATGCCACGCAGCGTGGTCAGCAACATCCCCATCGGCGAGCCCGAGTGCCAGATGCCTTCCAGTCGATGGCCCCGGGTGCGTACGATGAGTGGGGCCTTCTGCCCGCCCTTGGTGCGGTACTGAAGGCAGGCGAGGTCATCGCTCAGAATCTGAACCGCATACAGCAGGTAGTCCAGGTACTGGATTTCGGTGATGGGCCGCAGCCCGCGCAGGGCCGCGCCAATCCCTTGCCCGACAATGGTGCACTCGCGAATGCCGGTATCGGTCACGCGCAACTCCCCAAATTGCTCCTGCAGGCCCGCAAACGCCTGGTTCACGTCACCAATCTGGCCGACATCCTCACCGATGGCGAAAATACGCGGGTCCCGCTGAAAGTTGGCGGTGAAACAGGCTTGCAGCACTTCCCGGCCGTCCACCTGCGGGGCGTCAGGACCGTAGGCCAAGGGCACTTCGTCGATGTTACCCACGGCTTCCTGGCTCTGGCTGAAGAGGTTGGAATTGTAGCGGTCGGCGTTTTCAGCCTGGAGCTGTTCCAGATACTGCTGCACGGCGCGGCGGCCGGGGTGGCGGCCCAGGCCGCGCACCTGCCGCAGGGCCCGGCGCAGGGTGCGCACACTGTCTGCGCGGATGGGCGCGGGATTGATGCGCAACTGGTTGATTGTTTCAGCCAAGGTGTGCTCCGAGCCGGTGGCCTTCACCAAGCGGTCGAGCAGGGCGACGGTGGCGTCGCGCTCGGCTTTGATCGGGTCGAAAAAATCGGCCCAAGCAGCGGTGCGCGCCTGCTTGATAGTGGCAGCAGCTTCCTTTTCGAGGGCGTCCAACTCGGCGGCGGTGGCGTGGCCTTCGGCCAGCAGCCACTCACGCATCTTCAGCAGGCAGTCGTGTCTTTCTTCCCAATGCAGGCGGTCTTTCGACTTGTAGCGCTCGTGCGAGCCGCTGGTGCTATGGCCCTGGGGCTGGGTGAGTTCCGTTACGTGAAAAAGCACGGGTACGTGCTGGGCGCGGCACACATCGGCGGCGCGCTGGTAAGCATCTACCAGGGCCGGGTAGTCCCAACCTTTG
>JANPOR010000288.1:0-27613 GCA_031428075.1 Hymenobacter sp.
GCTTACTTCACCTCGGCCGGGCAGGCCCAAGCGGCTGTTGACGGCCTTTACGACCGGCTGCGCATCTTCAATGGCGACACCGGCTACGGCGAAAGCATTTGGGTGGGACTGGACCTGCTTGCTGGCCACGCCACCTCGCTGGGCCAGAGCCAGTTCAACAACCAGTTCATCAACCAGACCATCGACGCGGCCAACCCGTACTTCTCTACGGTTTGGAACGATTCCTACAATGGCATCGGGTCCGCCAACCTGGCCATTGCCCGGATTCCGGACATTGCCATGGACGAGACCCTGAAAAAGTCGCTGCTGGGCCAGGCGTATTTCATGCGGGCCTTTCTGTACTACAACCTGGTGCGCCTTTACGGCGACGTGCCCCTGCTAACCAACCCCATCGACGGCAGCAGCCCGGATCTGTACCCGACCCGTTCACCTCAGGCCGACGTGTACGCCTTAATCATTAAGGATTTAACAGCTGCTGAGGATGCGAGCCTGCCCGCCTCGGACCCGAACGGACGCATTTCGACGGGGGCTGTAAAGTCGTTGCTGGCCAGCGTGTACCTAACCACCGCCGGCTACCCGCTGCAAATCAAGGCTAACTACGAGTTAGCCGCCAAAAAGGCCGCCGAGGTAATCGACGCCGGCACGTATTCTTTGTTCCCCGACTACGCCTTCCTGCACGACAACGCCCACAAAAACCAAGGCGAGTTCATTCTGCAGGCGCAGTACTCCTTCGGCATTGCCAGCAATGCCATCAGTCCGCTGGTCATTCCCTACTTCGTGGGCATCTCGAAGTACAGCGATGAATTCGGGGCCCTCGTTCCGACCAACGAGTTTTTCAACAGCTACGAGACCGGCGACTTGCGCACCCAAGAGCAGCAGTTCTACTTTTCGAAATACCCGTCCATCAGCGACCCCACGAAGATTGTCGACTTTAAAGTGCACGCGCTGTACAAGTATTTCCAGGTGTCGAGCGCGTTGGGCAACGGCTCGTCGGACGAGAATTTTACGCTGCTTCGGTTGCCCGAAGTGATGTTGGTCTACGCCGAGGCCATTAACGAAGTCGGCGCGGCCACGCCCAAAGCCTACGACCAACTCAACACCATTCGGGCCCGGGCCAAGCTGCCCGCGCTTAGCGGCCTCAGCCAGACGGCGTTCCGCGAGGCCGTGTGGAAGGAGCGCTACCACGAGCTGGCCTACGAAGCCAAGGCGTACTTCGACATCCAGCGCACCCGCCAGACTTACGACGTGGTCAACAACAAATTCGTGAACGTGGTGGGTTTTAAGAGTGAAGTAGGGGCGCCCTTCCAAGAGAAATACCTGCTCTGGGGCATTCCCTCAGCCGAAATTGGCCGGAATAATAAGCTGACGCAGAACCCGGGGTATTAAGGGGCCCACGGCGGCACCCAGTGGGCCCCATCTGTGGCCGGGAAAGGCGAGCCGCTGGGTGCAGGCAAGCGGCTCGCCCCCTGATCGGACCAAAAACGGGCACCCCGTGCTAGTGAACGAGCTGGACGGGACCGCCCGGACGCGGACGCGCTGTGGCAGCAAAAACTGGCAAGACTCTAGGTAAGCTTTGGGTAACCTGCGCGGCCAAACCGACCGTGAAACTCACATATCAGTAAGCTTAAAAGTTACTTTCTTTTCTTTCCCGAATGCGCAGACTTATTTATATCCTCACGGCCTTGAGCCTAGCGGCCGCCGGGCCCGCCGGGGCCCAAACGGTGGCCGCCGCCGGGCCCGACTACGCCCAGTGGGTGGACCCGCTCATGGGCTCCGAGTCGAAGCCCAGCCTGTCGAACGGCAACACCTACCCGGCCATCTGCCTCCCCTGGGGCATGAATTTTTGGGTACCGCAAACGGGCAAGATGGGCGACGGATGGGCTTACCAGTACGGAGCCGACAAAATCCGGGGCTTCAAGCAAACCCACCAGCCTTCGCCCTGGATGAACGACTACGGGCAGTTTGCCATCATGCCCACCACCGGCCGGCGGGTATTTGCCGAGGAGGCCCGCGCCAGCTGGTTTTCGCACAAGGCCGAGGTGGCCGAGCCCAACTACTACCGCGTGTTCCTGGCCGACCACAACGTGACCGTGGAGATGGCCCCCACCGAGCGGGCGGCCCGGTTCCGCTTCACCTTTCCCCAGACCGACAGTGCCTACGTGGTAGTGGACGCCCTCGACAAAGGCACCGGCTCCTACGTGAAGGTGCTGCCCACGCAGCGTAAAGTCATCGGCTACACCACGCGCAACAGCAGCGGCGTGGCCCCAAACTTCAAGAACTACTTCGTGCTGGTGTTCGACCACGACTTCACCAGCAACGTTATTTTCAAAGACAACACCCTGGCGCAGGGCGTGCTGGAGGCCCAGGCCGGGCACGCCGGGGCCATCGTGGGCTTCAAAACCCGTAAGGGCGAGCAGGTGAACGCGCGAGTAGCCTCGTCGTTCATCAGCGCCGAGCAGGCCGAGCGGAACCTGAACGAAATCGGCGAGCAGGACTTTGAAGCCGTGCGCCAGCAGGGCCGCGCGGCCTGGAACAAGGCCCTGAGCCGGGTGGAAGTGGGCGGCGGTACGCCCGACCAAATGCGTACGTTTTATTCCTGCCTGTACCGGGCGCTCCAATTTCCGCGCAAGCTGTACGAGGTAGGGGCCGACGGCAAGCCCGTGCACTACAGCCCTTTCAACGGCCAGGTGCTGCCGGGCTACCTCTACACCGACACCGGCTTCTGGGACACGTTCCGGGCATTATTTCCCTTCCTCAACCTCGTGTACCCCGACGTGAACGCCGAGATGCAGCAGGGCTTGGTGAACGACTACCGCGAGAGCGGCTGGCTGCCCGAGTGGGCCAGCCCCGGCTTGCGCAACGTGATGGTGGGCAACAACTCGGCCGCCGTGGTGTCCGATGCCTACCTCAAAGGCGTGCGCGGGCAGGACATCAAGACGCTCTACGAAGCGCTGCTGCACGGCGCCAACAACACCGGGCCCCTGGATGCGGTGGGCCGCACCGGCGTGCAGTACTACAACAAGCTCGGCTACGTGCCCTACGACGTCAAAATCAACGAAAACGCGGCCCGGACGCTGGAGTACGCCTACGACGACTTCGCCATCTACCAGCTGGCCAAGGCTCTGAAGCGACCCAAGAAGGAGATTGACCTGTATGCCCGGCGCAGCCAGAACTACCGTAACCTGTTCGACAAAGAGACCGGACTGATGCGGGGCAAAAACCAGGACGGCACGTTTCAGAGGCCGTTCAACCCGTTCAAGTGGGGCGACGCCTTCACCGAAGGCAACGCCTGGCACTACACCTGGTCGGTGTTTCACGACGTGCAGGGGCTGGTAGATTTGATGGGAGGCCCCCGAAAATTCGTGGCCAAGCTAGACACCGTGTTCGCGTTGCCGCCAACGTTCGACGCCTCGTACTACGGCTCGGTGATCCACGAAATCCGGGAGATGCAGATTGCGGACATGGGCCAGTACGCCCACGGCAACCAGCCCATCCAGCACATGATTTACTTGTATAACTACGCCGGCCAGCCGTGGAAGGCCCAGTACTGGGCCCGCGAGGTGATGAACCGCCTCTACCACCCCACGCCCGACGGCTACTGCGGCGACGAGGATAACGGCCAGACCTCGGCCTGGTACGTATTCTCAGCCCTGGGCTTCTACCCCGTGTGCCCCGCCACCGACCAGTACGTGCTCGGGGCCCCGCTCTTTCCCAGGGCCGTCCTGCACCTGCCCTCGGGCAAGGATGTGGTGCTGAACGCGCCCAAAAATTCAGCCGAAAACCGCTACGTAAACGGCTTGACCGTCAACGGCAAGCCTTATGGCAAGAACTGGCTCAGCCACACCGAGCTGCTGCAAGGCGCCACGCTGGATTTCGATATGAGCGCTGCGCCCAACAAAAGCCGCGGCGTAAAAGCGGAGGACGCGCCGTATTCTTTCTCCAAAGCCAAGTAGCGCAGACTGTAGCGCGGACTTTATAGCCCGCGTCGTTGCCCAAAATCGTTGAACGACTACCATTCAAAAACGCGGACTACAGAATCCGCGCTACCTTCAGAACTAACTTATGTATCGCAGAAATTTCGTGCAGGGCGCCGCACTTCTCACCGCCAGCGCTTTTCTCCCGCGCTATTCTTTTGCCAGTGGAGCCCCGGCCTTCCCCGTGGTACGACCGGCGGCTGGCAAACGTCGGTTTCGCAGCCGGGCGGTGGAGGCGGCCATCGCCGAGTTTAAGAAGAAGGTGAAGGACCCGGAACTGGGCTGGCTGTTCGAGAACTGCTTTCCGAGCACGCTCGACACCACCGTGACGCATACGACCCGCGACGGCCGGCCCGACACCTACGTCATCACCGGCGACATCGACGCCATGTGGCTGCGCGACAGCTCAGCGCAGGTGTGGCCCTACCTCCAGTTCATCGGCCAGGACGCTGAGCTGCGGCAGCTGGTGGCCGGTGTGATTAACCGCCAGACGCGCTGCATTCTGAAGGATCCGTACGCCAACGCTTTTTACGGCGACCCGGCCCAGGTGGGCGAGTGGAAATCGGACCATACCCGGATGCAGCCGGGCGTGCACGAGCGCAAGTGGGAAATCGATTCGCTGTGCTACCCCATCCGCCTAGCCTACCACTACTGGAAGAAAACCAACGACCCGGGTCCCTTCGACGCGCAGTGGCAGCAGGCCGTGCAGGTCACGCTGCGCACGTTTCGGGAGCAGCAGCGCAAGGACACACTGGGCCCCTATTCGTTTCAACGCCAGACCACTACTTCTACCGATACCCAGCCCATGAGTGGCTTCGGCTACCCAGTGCGGCCGGTGGGTCTCATCTGCTCGGCATTCCGGCCCAGCGACGACGCTACGCTCTACTCCTTCTTGGTGCCCAGCAACTTCTTCGCTGTGACGAGCCTGCGCCAAGCCGCCGAGATGATGACGGCCCTGGCCAAAGACCCCAAAACCGCCGGGGAGCTGACGGCCCTGTCCGACGAGGTGGCAGCCGCTCTGCGCCAGTACGCCGTGATGAACCACCCCCGGCACGGAAAAATCTACGCCTACGAAGTGGACGGCTTCGGCAGCCAGGTGCTGATGGACGACGCCAACGTGCCCAGCCTGCTAGCGCTGCCCTACCTCGGGGCCCTGCCCGCCACGGACGCCACCTACCAGAACACCCGCAAGTTTTTACTCTCTTCGGATAACCCGTTTTTCTTCAAGGGCGCGGCGGCCGAGGGCATCGGGGGCCCCCACGTGGGGCAGGATATGATTTGGCCCATCGCCATCACCACCCGCGGCCTCACCAGCACCGACGACGCCGAAATCCGGGCCTGCGTGCAGGCCCTGAAGGCCACCCACGCCGGCACGGGCTACATGCACGAGTCGTTTAATAAGGACAACCCGGCCAAGTTCACCCGCGCTTGGTTTGCCTGGGCCAACACCATCTTCGGAGAATTCCTGTGGAAGGTGTACCAGGAAAAGCCGCAGCTGCTGGCCTGAGCTACTTTTGTTTATTGGTCAATAAATCACTTAGCCACTAAAAACTAAAACTCCTTGCCGTTGTGCAATTGGCGCGGGGCGCTACCCCGTGCCGACTTACTTGTGGGCCTCCGGCCCGCACCCTGGAACGAGGCCGTTGCAGGCAGTGCAGCGATTGCAGGCCAAAGGCCCGCGGCACTCGGGCACGGCGCAGGGCCCCGCGCCAACTGCACAACGGCAGTGACCAACAACCCACCCTCTTGAAATGCTGAAAAAATACGCTTTGCTGCTCGTGCTGCTGGGCAGCCTGGGCAGCGCCTGCGCGCAGGCCTTGCGTCCGCCGGCCTACCCGCTCATCGCCCACGATCCGTACTTCAGCGTGTGGGCATTTCAGGACACGCTGCCCGCCGCGCCCACTCGCCACTGGACCGGCGTGGCACAGTCCATCGAAGGCGTGGTGCGGGTGGACGGCCGGGCGTACCAGTTTCTGGGCCAAGCCGCGCCGGAGTACCGGGCCGTCATCCCCACGGCGGAGGAAAAGCCCTACGCGGCGCGCTACACGTTCACGGCCCCGGCAGCGGACTGGGAAAAGCCCGCTTTTGCCAGCGCAGCCGGCTGGAAAACCGGCGCGGCCCCGTTCACTAACGACCCGGCCAAACCCGGCACGGCCTGGACCGGGCACGACATATGGGCGCGGCATACTGTTGGCCTAGCGGGCATGCTGCCCACGGGCAAGCTCGTGCTCCTGCTCTGGCACGACGACGACGCGGAGGTGTACCTGAATGGGCTGCTGCTGGCCAAGCAAACGGGGGCCAACGGCCAGTACGACCGCTTCGAAGTGCCCGCCACGGCCCGCGCCGCGCTGCACCGGGGCGACAACGTGCTGGCCATGCACTGCACTAATCCGCAGGGCGGGGCCCACCTCGACGCCGGCCTCTACGAAGAAGTGCGCGCGCCGCGCCTGCCCCCGGCCCGCCAAACGGCCGTGGCCGTCACAGCCACCCAAACGACGTACACCTTCGCCGCCGGCCCGGTGCAGCTGACGGTGAGTTTCCTCTCGCCGCTACTGCTCGACGAGCTGGAAACCGTGGCCCGCCCCGTGAGCTACGCCACCTTCGCCGCCACGGCCACCGACGGCAGAACCCACCCCACGCAGGTACTGCTGACCGAAGCCGGCACACTGGCCAGCAACACGCCTTACCAGGAAGTAACTACCCGCCCCGGCCGGGCCGCCGGCCTGCGCTGGCAGGCCGTGGGCACCGCTGCGCAGCCCGTGCTGGCCACGGCCGGCGACAACGTGCGCATCGACTGGGGTTACGCTTACCTGGCCGCGCCGGGCGCAACGGTGCTCACCACCGGGGCCCCGCAGGCGTTGAAAACTGCCTTCGCCGCCACTGGGACCCTGCCCGCCACTTCCGCACCCCGCACCGGCCAAGCCCGACGCGTGGCCCAGGCCGCCGTGCTCAACCTGGGGGCCGTGGCCGCCGCGCCCGCCGAGCGCCACCTGCTGCTGGGCTACGACGAGCAGTACGCGGTGCAGTACTTCGGCCAGAACCTGCGGCCCTGGTGGCGGCGTGACCCGGCCACCACGATGGAAAAAGCCCTGCAAGCCGCTGAGGCCGACTACGCCCGCCTGCGCCGGAAAGCCACCGCATTCGACCAAAAGCTGTACGCCGACGCCCAGGCCGCCGGGGGCAAAAAATACAGCGACCTGTGCCAGCTGGCCTACCGGCAGGCCGTGGCGGCCCACAGCATCGTGGCCGGGCCCACTGGCGAGTTGCTGTTTATGTCAAAAGAGAATTTCTCCAACGGCTCCATCGGCACCGTGGACGTGACGTACCCGTCGGCCCCGCTGTTTTTACTCTATAACAAAGAGTTGGCGAGGGGGCTGCTGCGCTTCATCTTCGATTACAGCGAGTCGGGGCGCTGGAAAAAAGACTTCCCCGCCCACGATGTGGGCACCTACCCGCGCGCCAACGGCCAGACCTATGGCGAGGACATGCCGGTGGAGGAAGCCGGCAACATGCTGATTCTTACCGCCGCCGTGGTGAAAATTGACGGCAAACCCGACTTTGCCCGCCAACACTGGCCCACGCTCACCAAGTGGGTGGGCTACCTCAAGCGCGACGGCCTCGACCCCACCAACCAACTGTGCACCGACGATTTCGCCGGCCACTTGGCGCGCAACACCAACCTCTCGGCCAAGGCCATCATGGGCATTGCCAGCTACGGCCAGATGGCCCGGCAGCTCGGCGACCAGCAAACCGCCGACGAGTACACAGCCCTGGCCCACGACTATGCCAAGCGCTGGGTAGCGATGGCCCAGGACGGCGACCACTACGCCCTGACCTTCGACAAGCCCGCCGGCTCGTGGAGCCAGAAGTATAATTTGGTGTGGGACAAGCTGCTCGGCCTGAACATCTTCCCGCCGGAAGTAACGCAGCGGGAGGTGGCGTTTTACCTTCAGCACCAGCAGCGCTACGGCCTGCCCCTGGACAGCCGCAAGACCTACACCAAGTCGGACTGGACGCTGTGGACGGCCACGCTGGCCGACCGCAACGCCGATTTTGAGGCCCTGGTGGGGCCCATCTGGCAGTTTGCCAATGACACACCCAGCCGCGTACCCCTCACCGACTGGCACGAAACCACCGACGCCCGGCAGGTGGGTTTCCAGGCCCGCTCGGTGGTAGGCGGCTACTTCATGAAAATGCTGGCGCGAAAGCTAGCCAGCCTACCGGCGGCCTCCCCGGCCAGCCCGCCACCGGACCTCACCGGCAAGTGAAGTGCAGGCGTGGCACTAATCAGCCAGTTGGGGCTGATCTAGTGGGGCAAGCCGCGCAAAGGGCCGTACTTTGTGCTTTGCCCGCTTGCTGCTGCTTCCCTTGCGTTTCCCGATGAATACCCACTTTTTGCTGTTGGGGCTGCTGGCGTTGGCCAGCAGGCCAGCCACGGCCCAACCCACCACCGCCCACGCCCGCCCCAACGTGCCCGCCGAAATGGACGTGGTGGGCTTGCACTTGGTGCTGACCGAAGAGGCCCGGCACCAAGTGCAGCTCAAGGCCGATGCGCTGTGTCGGCACCAGCCCTCGTTTCAGGCGCGGGTCGATTTGGCCGACGCTGCCTTTCCCCTCATCGACCAAAACCTTCAACAAGCAGGCGTGCCACGCGATTTCCGCTACTTGGCCTTGCAGGAAAGTGCTTTGCAGCCCGATGCCCAGAGCCCGCATGGGGCTGTGGGTTACTGGCAGTTTAAGCGCGAAACCGCCACCGGCCTGGGCCTGCGCGTGGACGACGAAGTGGACGAGCGCAAACACTTAGCCGCCAGCACCCGCGGGGCCGCCCGCTACCTATCGCAAAACAATGCCGTGCTGCACAACTGGCTCGACACACTGCTGAGCTATTATACCGGCTTGGGCGGTGTGAAGCCCTACGCCTTACCCACCGACGCCGGGGCCACCGAAATGGCCATTACGGCTGACACCTCGCCCTACGTGCTAATGTTCCTGGCGCAGAAAGTGGCCTACGAACCTGCCTGCGGCCTCAACCCACACCCAGCGCGGCTGCGCGAGTTTCCGGCCGCACCGGGCCAAGACCTGGCCCAGCAGGCGCAGGCCGTGGGCGTGGCCCCCGCTGCTCTGGCCGCCCAAAACCGCTGGTTGCTGGCCGATGCTGTGCCCGCTGATGGGCACTACACCCTCATAGTGCCCGTGGCCAACGACGCCCAGGCCGGGGCCCTGCTGGCCAGCCGGGGCACCGGGGCTGACCCTGCCCTGCCCAAGCGCCCCGTACCCGATGCCCGCCACCCCGCCGAAATGCGCGTGAATGACCTGCGGGCTCTCATCGCCCTGCCTGGCGAAACCACTGCCGACTTGGCCCGGCGCGGGAACCAGCACCTGCCCCGCTTCTTGCGCGACAACGACTTGCACCCCTTCGATGCTGCCGTGCCCGGCCGGCCCTACTACCTCGAGGGCAAGCGCGACGAGGCCGACGTGGACTACTACGTGGTACGGCCCGACGAAACCGTGGCCGACATTGCCCAGAAATTCGGGCTGCGCCAGCGCGCCATCCTCAGCAAAAACCGCCTCGCCGACCGCGAGGCGCTACGCCCCGGGCGGGTACTGTGGCTGCGGCACACCCGCCCCCGTGACGTGGCCATCGAGTACCGCGCCCCGGTCGAAACGGTAGCTTCGAACCACCCCGTTGCCGCTGCCCCCCCGCCTCGTCCAACGGCCCCGGCTGCGCCGCCCCGCCGCGATACCACCGGTGAAGACGATTCTGTAGATTCGCTAAACGGCTGGCCAGCTCCTCTATCGGGACAGCACCGGTCAGCTCCGGTCCCCGAATCCGCTCGGTTGCCCACCGTGGTGTACCATCCGGCCCCACCGCAGCCTAAGCCAGACCCGACTCCCGAACCCGAAGAGGAGTCCGTGCCGGGCCCTGCGCCAGTAGTAGCCGCGCCGGCGCGACTGACACCCACACCCGTAGCGGCTCCGGCTCCCCCAGTGGCCCCTGCCCGCCCGGTTACCGCGCCGATTGCGGACCGGCCCGTTGCCGTTTCAACGGCTGTTGCGGCCAGCATTTACCAAGTAAAGCCCCACGAAGGCATTTATGCTATTGCCCGCCGCTTCAGCCTGCGCCCCACCGACCTCTTGGCCTGGAATCAGCTTCCGCCCAACGCTAGCCTCGCCGTGGGCCAGTTGTTGCGGCTGACCCCGCCCACGGCGGGGGGTCCCGTTACATACCAGCCCCAGCCGACGGGGGCCCCTACTGCGGCCGTGTGGCATACCGTACTGGCCGGCGAAACCCTCTACAGCCTAGCCCACCGCTACGGCGTGAACGTGGCCGACCTTCAAACCTGGAACAACAAGCCCGGTGCCAACGTGCGCCTCGGCGAGGTGCTGCGGATGAACGCTCCGCCGGGCCGCTAAATACCTTTTTTGCTTCGGCCATATGCGCTTCATTTTCCGATTTTTGGGGTTGATGCTGCTGGGGTTGGTGATTGTGTTAGCGGTGAACACGCTGCGGGTACCCCAGCGCCAACTGACCAGCGTGCCGCCCCCGGCGCCCGTAGCCGTGCCCGACTCGGCAGCAATACGGTTAGCGGCGGCCGTGCGCATCCCCACGGTTTCCACTACTAATTTTGCGCAGACCGACACGGCGCAGTTCGGCCGGTTCGTGGTGTTTTTGCAGCAGTCGTTCCCGCGGGTGCGGCGGCAGCTTACCCGCCAAACTTTTAATACTTACGGCTTACTGTACGAGTGGCGGGGCAGCAACCCGGCCCTCAAACCCGTTCTGCTCCTGGGCCATTACGACGTGGTGCCCGTGCAGCCCGGCAGCCTGGCGCAGTGGCAACAGCCGCCCTTTGCCGGCCGCACCGCTGGCGGCTACCTATATGGCCGGGGCACGCTGGACGATAAGATGAGCGTGCTGGGCACCCTCGAAGCGGTAGAATACCTGCTCGGCACCGGCTTGCGGCCCGAGCGCACCGTGCTCCTGGCCTTCGGGCAGGACGAGGAAACCCTGGGCCAACGCGGGGCCGCCGCCATCGCCGCTGCACTGAAGAAGCGCGGGGTACATCCCGAACTTATTCTTGACGAGGGCGGCCTCGTCAAAGCCGACGGCGTGGCGGGCTTAGCCAAGTCGGTGGCACTGGTAGGCATCAGCGAAAAGGGCTACGTAAGTCTGGAAATCAGCGCTATAGGCCAGGGTGGGCATTCCTCTATGCCGCCGGCGCATACCAGTATTGGCTTGGTGGCCGAGGCCGTGGCGAAGCTGGAAGCGCACCCGTTTCCGGCGCGGCTCGACGGCGGCGTGGGGCTTTTGCTCGATTATCTGGCGGCGGAGGTGCCGCTGGACCAGCGCTTGGTGTTTGCCAATCGCTGGCTGTTCGGGCCCCTCATCAAGCGCACGCTGGCCGGCACAGCCTCCGGCAGCGCGGCCCTACGCACCACCACGGCCCCCACCATTTTTCGGGCCGGCAACAAAGACAATGTCCTGCCCATCAATGCGACGGCCACCGTCAACTTTCGCATCCTACCCGGCGACTCGGTGGCCGGCGTGGTACGCGAAGTCAAACGCATCATTGGCGACGACCGTGTTCAGGTTCGTTTTCTAAAGAAGGGCAACGAGCCCGCGCCAGTTTCCGACACCGAATCGGCCGCGTTCCAGACGCTGCACCGCACCATCCGCAGCGTATTTCCACAGGCGCTGGTGGCCCCCTACGTGCTGGTGGGGGCCACCGACGCCCGCGCCTACGCCGGCCTCAGCCCCAATACTTACCGTTTTTCGCCGATGCCCATGGCCGAGGCTGACATCCAGCGCCTGCACGGCACCAACGAGCGCATCCGGGTGGCCGACTATCAGAACATGGTTCGGTTTTACGTGGCCCTGATTCGCAACGTTCAGCCCGGGCCAACGACGGCCAGTCAAACGCCTTGAGGCATCTAATAGCTTTCAGCTCAGCCCCCAGCCAACCTCTTTCCGACCGTGGGCTACCGGTTTTTGATGGTCCGCAGCATGCCGGCCAGGACTGGGGCCGGGTAAGCAGTACCCCGTAAAATCACGGCCTCGATTTTCCGAGCGTTGGCAACGTTGGCCAACGGGTTGGCGGCCAGTAGCAGCAAGTCGGCATCCTTGCCCGGCGCGACAGTGCCGGTGCGGGCCGCCACGCCCATGAACGCGGCGCCGTTGACGGTGGCTGTGCGCAGGGCCTGGGCGGGCGTGAGGCCAGCCTGCACCAGCAGCTGCAACTCGTCGTGCAGCGAGGCCCCCGGGTACACAAAAGAGTTGAATGCCCCGCTGTCGGAGCCCGCCAGCAAGGTCACGCCCGCCGCCTGCATCAGCGGCACGAGCGTTACGAACTTGGCTTCCAGCTTCTGGGTGAAGGCGCGGGCAGCGGGCGACTGCTGGCGGGCGCTGGCCAGCCGCCGGGCGTAGGTAGCTTGGATTTTGGGGTCGATGTACGCCCGGATGGAATCGTGAGCATGGTCGTTTTCGGGTAATTCAGCCAAGGTTTTACCGATGGACAGCGTGGGCACGGCGGCCGTGTGGTGCGTGGCCATCAGCCGGAAAATGCGCGCCGCCGCGGCCGGGCTGTAGGTATCGTACACAGCCGGCAGCATGGCAAAGAGGCCGAGTGGCTTCGGCGTGTTCAGGCTGTTGCGAACCAGGGCCGTGAGGCTGTCCTCTTTGCCAGAGCAGGCCTTGAACACGTAGTAGAGGTGCTCGGTGGCGTCGAGGCCACGCGTCACGGCTTCGCCCAACGTCACGGAGTAGGGCATGTGGCCGGTGGTTTTCATCCCGCGCCGCTCAGCCTCGGCAATGGTATTGAGGTAGGCCGGGCCGGAAATCTTGCTATCGTAAATCTTCACGTAGTCCACTCCCAGCCGCTGCAGCGAATCCAGGGCGCGGCCAATTTGACCGGGCGTTTCCACTTCCAGCGAGCCCGGCCAGTAGGCGCCTGGCCCGTCGATCTTAGGCCCCGAGGTGAAGATGCGGGGTCCCGCCAGCCGCCCGCCCTCCTCGTCGCGGCGCCACTGCAAGACGCTCGGGGTCAGGTCGCCCCCGCAGTCGCGCACCGTGGTGATGCCGTAGACTAGGTACAACGCCAATGTATTCTTGTTGGCCGCGGCCAAGCTGTCGCCGCCCCGGAAGTGAACATGCATGTCCCACAGCCCGGGCATGAGATAGCGGCCAGTGCCATCAGTGTACTTTTTGGCGGCGTAGTGGTTTTTACCAGCTGGCTCCACGCGCACAATCTTTCCCCCGGTAATTACCACCACTTGATCGGACCGGAGCCGTCCCACCACCACGTCTACCACGTTCACGTGGTTGATAACCAAATCGTAGACCACCGGGGCGGGGGAGTGGCCGGCGTAGGCCGACAGCAACACGGCCAAGACCAGCAAAAGGGGCGTTTGGTATAATTTCATGCGCGGGCGGAGCAGATTCCATGAATACCAAAGGTAGGTGAGGCCCAATGGATTGTCCGCCTTGTGCCCAGCACCGGGCCGAACGCTACGCCATAGCTAACGCCGACCGGGCAATGCACCGTGTGCGGCTACGCAGTAAGACTACCACCTCGGCATCGGAGCCGTAACGGCCGCCAAGGTTCACGAAGTTCTTGGCCAGCAGGTCGTAGCGCTTCAACATGAGAAAGGCGAAGATGTGCAGGTAGTGGATGCCGTCGAACACTACGGCGTCGTTGGCCGCATACTCGCCCACGTGCTGGCGAAAGCTAGCGGGGTGCTCAGTCCAGTGCAAGGCCGGGCGCAGGTGGTGGCTGATGTGGTAGCCGTCGTTCCAGCACTTGTGGTTGTACTTGGTGTTGATGCAGGTGGCGCTATTGGTGTAACAATTGTCGGGAGTGTTGCCATCAATGAAGGCGTGCTGGCTCCAGTTGCCGAGCATCATCACGACGCGCGTGATGAGCAGGGGCCCCAGAAACACCACCAGTGTGGCCGGCAGATTGACGAACGCCAAGCCCAGCACCACGGCAGTGTAGGCCAGCTCGCCGCGCACGGCGCGGTAACGCAGGGTAAATTTGCGGGTGCGGCCCAGGTAGCCCACCAGACGTGCCACGCCTAGCACCAGAAAATCGCCCAGGTAGTGCAAAAAGCTCCACACCGAGTCGCGCTGATAAAACATGGTCGAGCTTTCGTCGTCGGGCATGTTGTTTTCCGGGTGGTGCATCCCCATATGATGGGTAAAGTAAGTTTCCGGCGTTTGGCCAAACAAGGGTCCTACCACCCATGGAGTGTATTTATTGAGCCACTTGTTCGTCTTTTTGAACAGCGGCCGGTGCGTAATGCAGTGCATCATCAACCCAAAGGGCCCTTTGAAATAGAACGTGCCCAGAAAAAAGTACAGCCCTGCCGCCGCCCACCACGCCCCACCACTCAAACCCGGCGTGAACAGCAGCACCGCCAGCGGCAGCATCGTCACCGTGATCTGCAGCAACAGATAAGCAAAAGGCAGGTCGCGCTCGTCTTGCACGTAGCGCCGCAAAAATTGGTACAAACGGGTGGGAGCCATCGCCTGGGTATAGCCCGGATCGGTGCAAGGAGAAAGTTCTTTCATGAAGTGAAATCGGCCTGTTTTCGCTGTCCAACGCACCAATAGGGTGTGTGGGCAAAGACTCTACAGGCGGTCGGGCTCAAAACGAGGCAATGTAAAAAATAGGCCCCATACTGTAGCGCTTAAGTACCTAACGCACGTCCTACGTATTTGTTGGTACGCGTCAGAGATTGACTGAACAAGGCCCCGCAAAACTAGTTCAAAAAATTACCCTGGCCGACGGTCCCGCAACGCCCGAAAAGTCAGGATTTGAACCAGATTTTGGCTTGTCGGCCCACCGGATTCCGCCCCGGCCTGCGCACGAACCGGGCCTTGGCGGCCTTATCTTTACCATAACACCCGTTTGCCCAGCCCGCCGCCATGCCCGTTTTCTCGCACCTCCACAGCCACACCCAATATTCGCTACTCGACGGCCAAGCCAGCATCGGGGCCCTGATGAAGAAGGCCCAGGCCGACGGCATGCCCGCCGTGGCCCTCACCGACCACGGCAACATGTTCGGGGCCTTCAACTTCGTGGCCGAGGCGAATAAATATAACGTGAAGCCCATCGTGGGCTGCGAGTTTTACTTGGTGGAAAACCGCCACAAAAAAGCCTTCAGCCGCGAGAAGGGCGAGAAAGATACCCGTTACCACCAGCTGCTGTTGGCCAAAGACCAAGCCGGCTACCACAACCTGAGCAAGCTCTGTTCGATGAGCTTCATCGAGGGCGTGTACTCTAAGTTCCCGCGCATCGACCGCGAGCTGCTGCTGCAATACCACGAGGGCCTGATTGCCACCAGCTGCTGCATCGGGGCCGAAATCCCACAAACCATCCTATTCCGCACCGAAACTGAGGCCGAGGAGAAGCTGAAGTGGTGGCTCGCCTTGTTCGGCGACGACTTTTACATTGAAATCCAGCGGCACGGGCTGATGAACTTCGACGGCACCGGCAAAAGCCAGGAGGACGTGAACCAGGTGCTGCTGGGTTTCGCCGCCAAGCACAACGTCAAAGTCATCTGCACCAACGACTCGCACTACGTCAACCAGGAAGACTACGCGGCCCACGACCTGCTACTGTGCGTGAACACTGGCGAGGAGCACAGCATCCCGGTCGGCGACATCCGCACCAATTATTACACCCTGATGACGGGCCAGGGCGAGGTGAAGTACGACCTGCTCGACAACCTGCGCCGCGACCACGGCCGCGATGAAAGAGCCCAAAAGCAACTGCGCCGCATCGACGAAGAGTTGCAGAAACCTAAGCCGCACACCCGCTTCGGCTTCGCCAACGACCAGTTCTTTTTCAAGAGCCAGGCGCAAATGAACGCCTTGTTCGCCGACGTGCCGGAAAGCGTGGACAATACAAACGAAATCGTGGATAAAATCACGCCGCCTAAGCTGCAGCGCGATATTCTGCTGCCCAACTTCCCGCTGCCTCCGCAGTTTGCCAACGCCGACGAGTTCTTGCGCGACCTCACTTTCAAGGGCGCGTTCGAGGGCCCCAAGCCGCGCTATTCCGAGCGCACGCCCGAGGTGGAGGAACGCCTGAACTACGAGCTGCGCATCATCCAGACGATGGGCTTTGCGGGCTACTTTCTAATTACCCAAGACTTTATCAACCACGGCCGCTCGGTGGGCGTGGCGGTGGGCCCCGGTCGGGGCTCGGCGGCGGGCTCGGCGGTGGCTTACTGCGTAGGTATTACCAACATCGACCCGATTAAGTACTCGCTGCTGTTCGAGCGCTTCCTGAACCCGGAACGCGTGTCGATGCCCGACATCGACATCGACTTCGACGACGTGAACCGCCAGAAGGTCATCGACTACGTGGTGCAGAAATACGGCAAAACGCAGGTGGCCCAAATCATTACCTTCGGCACGATGGCGGCCAAAAGCTCCATCAAGGACGTGGCGAGGGCCCTGGAATTGCCCCTGCCCCAGACCAACGACCTCACCAAGATGGTGCCCGAACAGGTGGGCACCACCCTGGCCAAGGCCTTCGCTGAGAACATGGAGCTGGACATGATCCGGCGCGACGAGCACCCCGACAACCTCAAGGGCAAGATTTTGCGGCTGGCCACGCAGCTCGAAGGCTCGGTGCGCAACACCGGCATCCACGCGGCGGGCATCATCATCGCCCCCGACGACATCACGAAGTACATCCCGGTTTCCACCTCCAAGGAATCGGAGCTGCTCATCACGCAGTTCGACGGCAAAGTGATCGAAAGCGCCGGGATGCTAAAGATGGACTTCTTGGGCCTCAAAACCCTGACCGTCATCGTGGACGCGCTACGCCTGATCGAGAAGAACCACGGCGTAAAAATTGACATTGACGATATTCCGCTCGACGACGAGAAAACCTACACCCTCTACCAGCGCGGCGACACGATTGGCACGTTCCAGTTCGAGTCGGAGGGCATGCGCCAATACCTCAGGGACCTGAAGCCGACCAACATCGAGGACTTGATTGCCATGAATGCCCTATACCGCCCGGGGCCCATGCAGTTCATCCCTAACTTCATCAACCGCAAGCACGGACGGGAAGAAGTCATTTATCCGCACGAGTTGCTAAAACCCATCCTCTCTTACTCTCAAGGGATTATGGTGTACCAAGAGCAGATCATGCAGACGGCCCAGATTTTAGCCGGTTACTCCCTCGGCGGGGCTGACCTTTTGCGCCGGGCAATGGGCAAAAAGGATTTGAAAAAGATGGCCCTGGAGCGCGAAAAATTCACCAAAGGCGCGGCCGACTTGCACAAGATTCCAGCGAAGAAGGCCAACGAGGTATTCGACGTAATGGAAAAATTTGCCGAATACGGCTTCAACCGCTCGCACTCCGCTGCCTACTCGGTAGTAGCGTACCAGACTGGTTACCTGAAGGCTAACTACCCAGCCGAGTACATGGCTGCCGTGCTCACCAACAACATGGGCGATATCAAGAAGGTCACCTTCTTCATCGAGGAGGCCCGCAAGCAGGGCGTGGCCGTGCTGGGCCCCGACGTGAACGAGAGTCTTTTGAAGTTCAACGTGAACCAGGAAGGAGCCATTCGTTTCGGCATGGCCGCCGTGAAAGGGGCCGGCGAACTGGCTGTGGAGTGCATGGTGGAGGAACGCGAAAAGGCGGGGCCCTACTCCGACATTTTCGACTTTGCTAAGCGCGTGAACCTGCGCACCGTCAACAAGAAAACCTTTGAGAGCTTGGCTCAGGCCGGAGCCTTCGACGACTTCGGGAAGCACCGGCGCCTGTACCTCGACGCGCCGGCCGGCGACCAGCCGCTGATTGAAAAGGCCATGCGACTGGGCCAGCAGCACGCCGCCGCCAAGGAAAGCAGCCAGCACAGCCTGTTCGGAGCCTTAGCCTTCGGGGCCGTGGCCGCGCCGTTGCCCAAAATGCACGAAATGGAACCTTGGACCAAAACCGAGCAGCTACGCCGCGAAAAGGAAGTGGTGGGCTTTTACCTCTCGGGCCACCCGCTCGACAGCTACAAACTGGAGCTGGACGCCTATTGCACCTGCGGCCTGGAGCAGGTGGATACCCACAAAAATAAGGAAATCAACGTGGCCGGCCTCATCACCAACGTGCTGTTCAAGACCACTAAGACGGGCCAGTCGTTCGCCACCTTTACCTTGGAAGACTACGAGACGAGCATCAGCCCAGCGCTATTCCGCGACGACTACGCGCGCTTCGCCCCGCTTATCAACCCCCGCAACTATGCCAACGAACAGGTGCCGCCCATGTTCGTGCGCCTCAAACAAGAGCTGCGCCGTGGCACCCAGGACCAGTGGGACCTGCGCATCCTCAACATGCAGCCGCTAAGTGAAGTGGCCGAAAAGCTGAGCAAGGGCGTGCGCGTGCGCCTCGACTTGCGCACTGTGACCAGCCCAATGCTCGACCGGCTCGAAGAAGCCATTGCCGCCGCACCCGGTCGCAAGCGCCTCGAAATCCAGTTTGCCGAGCCCCATGAACATTTGGCAGTGGATATGTTTTCGCGCAAGTTTCAGATTGAACCCAAGTTGTTTATCGAGAAAATGCAGGAGATGGAGATGGATGCTTGCCAGCTCATATAGTAGACTTGTTCCCCAATAAAACATCGGTTGTTTTCCAGGCAGTTTTTAGAGCCAGGAACGGTGGCTGCTCAAAGAACCAGAGGATACTGGCTTGACCAAACGAAAAAGGCCGTTCAATTGTCAAAATCGGCTAAAACTTTTAACCATTTCTTGTTTAGGAACAAGTCTAACGACTAGTTGCCCCGCAGTTGCACTTGCGGTGACGGCTCCCCAGGGCCCCGCGCGCACCCGCTGAACTTTCCGACAGCCCCGTTGTTAAGGCCCCAATATGTTACCTTGCGCGTCCGTTAGCCGTACCGCTGGATTTTATTTTTAACCGCAACACTCACTGAAATGGGACACAAAGCAATTGAAATTACTGATGCCAATTTTGAGTCCATTATTAACTCCGACAAGCCGGTGCTGGTCGATTTCTGGGCCGAATGGTGCGGTCCTTGCCGCATGGTGGGCCCAGTAGTGGAAGAGCTAGCCGGCGAATACGAAGGCAAGGTCATCGTCGGCAAGGTCGACGTAGACGCCAATCCCCAGACCTCGGCCAAGTTTGGCATCCGCAGCATTCCCACGCTACTGGTATTCAAAAATGGCCAGATTGTCGATAAGCAAGTAGGCGCCGTGCCTAAGCATGTGCTGGCCCAGAAATTAGAGGCCCAGGTAACGGCTTAATCGCCTAATCCTTTGTCATGGTAAAGAGCCCAGGCCCTACAGCCCGGGCTCTTTTGTGTAGTTTTGGCACTATGCTTGCCTAAAGGCAAACGCTTCCGGGCAAAGTGCTTTGCTGGAGAAATTGCCGCCGTTATGCTACATTTCCGCTGGCGATAGGCTAAGGCCCTGGCGCGCAGACCATCTTCATTCTTTTCTCACTTTTCTTTTTTTTATGAAACGCCTCCTCGGTTTCTTGCTTTCCCTTGGCCTGCTCGGCGGGTCAGCCGCCCACGCCCAAACTGCCCCGGCCGCTACTCCCGCCCCCGCCACCAGCACCGGCGCGATGAACACCAACAGCTCGTCGAAAATAACGACGACAAAGATGTCGCAGACCCCGGCCAAGACGACACATACCACCACGTCGCACACCGGTATGATGGGCTCGGCCGCGCCGATGCACTCAAAAAAGCATATGGCCACCATGTCGTCGACTTCAACGACTGCACACATGAAGGCCGACGGCACGCGTGACATGCGCTACAAGGAGAACAAAATGACCTCGACCACCGCAGCCGGCAACGGCAAAATGAAGGCCGATGGCACACCCGATATGCGCTACAAAGCCAATAAAACCTCGACTACGACGACCAAGAAGTCGATGTAGATCAACCAGTGCTTTTAGCGCCTGCAGAAGCCCTTTCCCAATTGGGAAAGGGCTTTCTTTATAGCTGAGCAGGGCCCCGCCGGCATACGCCACCTCCGGCGCAGCCTGAGTTAATTGTGCATTGCTTTGGCTACCAGCTAAGCCGCAACCGAGATTCGTTGCCAGGAATTTAGCCCATCCCAGCAATATCCTCGGCAGATAATTCCTCAAAAAATAAATAATACTTTAAAATTTAGTCGAGACTATATTATTTATAATCAGTATTTTATAAACTAACAATCGTTTGTTGTATAACTTTTTTCACATTCCTGTTGCTAGAACTGCGTGGGGAACATTCTATCTTTACCCCACGCTGGAGCGAAAGGCTCCTGCTGATAACTTGTAGTGTGGTGGAACTGGCAGACACACCCTCCTCTCTCGAGGGTGAAGGTTCAGGATAAATCGGCCCCCCGGCTGGCTAACTACTTCGTGAAGGTTCAAATCCTTCCGCTACAGCCTAAAAACTAAAGAGACGACTTTCCTGAAAAGTTGCCTCTTTAGTTTTTGACATTTTCTTTTTTCCGCAGCTACCGGGCCGCCATGGCCCCGTGCCGGGCCTGGTAGCTGCGCCGCCCCGCTTGCAAGAACTGCGCGAATTGCGCTACGTTGGGCTCGTAAGCAATGGGTGCGACGAGAGGCTGGCCCAAGGGGTCGTCAGGGTTGAGTAGCACGTAATAAGGCTGGGCATTGAAACCATAGCGGGCTACCTGAAGGTCAGCATTTTGCTTGCCGACGCTGGTTTTTTGCTGATGGTCGCGGGCCGAAGTATACCATTCATTTTGGGGCAATTCGGCTTTATCATCTACATAGAGAGCTACTACCACATAATCGTTTTGAAGTTGGGTGAGCACTTGCGGGTCGCTCCAGACGGTGGCTTCCATCTTGCGGCAGTTTACGCAGGCGTGGCCAGTGAAATCGATGAAGACAGGTTTATGCTGCTGCTTGGCGCAGCGAATGGCTTGTTGCAGGTCAAAATAGCCCTGCAAGCCGTGCGGTAATTCTAGAAAATCGGCGAAGCGCGGCGTTTCGCACAGGGTGTTGGCGGCGGTCAGGGCCGGGGCAGGCCCCCCAGCAGCCAGCGAAAAGTCGTGGCGGCTCTGGGGCGGTAGGTAGCCGGCCAGCAACGGCAGCGGGGCCCCGAACAGTCCCGGCACCAGGTAGGTCATAAAGCTGAAAGCCAGCACCGCCAGCAGCAACCGGCCCACGCTGAGGTGGTCGAGTGGCGAGTCGTGCGAGAGGCGAAACTTGCCCAGTAGGTATAGCCCGAGCAGGGCCGAAAGCACGATCCACAGCACCAAATACACGTCGCGGGTGAGCACACCCCAGTGGTAAGCCAAATCCACCATGCTCAAAAATTTAAGGGCCAGCATCAATTCTACGAAGCCTAACACCACCTTCACTGTATTCAGCCAACCACCGGAGCGGGGCAAGCTTTTAAGCCACGAGGGAAAAATGGCAAACAGGGTAAATGGCAGGGCAAATGCCAGTGAAAAGCCCAGCATCCCCACCACGGGGGCCAGCGTCTGGCCGCGGGCGGCAAGGCCCAGCACCGTGGCTACGATAGGGCCTGTGCAGCTGAACGACACCAGCACTAGCGTAAAAGCCATGAAAAACACGCCTAGCCAACCGCCTTTGTCGGCCTGCGCGTCGGCCTTGTTCACGAGACCGCTGGGCAGCGTAATTTCAAACAAGCCTAAAAACGATAGCCCGAACACCACGAACACCACAAAGAACAGCAGGTTGGGCAGCCAATGCGTGGCCATAAAATTGGGACCGTCCTCGCCCAGTAGCCGCGCTACCACCACGCCAATCAGGGTGTATATCACGATGATGCTCAACCCGTATACCACGGCTTTGAGGATACCTCGGCCCCGGCTGTCCTGGCCCCCAGTGAAGAAAGAAACCGTCATCGGCACCATTGGAAACACGCAGGGCGTGAGCAGCGCCGCTAGCCCCGACAGGAACGCCAGCACCCCGAAGCTCCATAAACCGCCTGCATCTGCTATAGGCACGGCCGACGCCACGCTGACGATCGGGCCGGCTAGCACCGTTACCGGGGTCGGCACGGTGGCGCCAGAGGCCGGGGCAGCGGTCCTCGCCTGGGCCCCTGTGGCGTTAGAATAAGTCGGAGCAGGACGAGCGGTCCGCATTGGGCTCGCCGTGGCAGTACCGGGCTTGGCGTCGGAGGGCGTGGCCGGGGCGGCGGCGGAAGTAGCTGGAGTGCTGCCGCTCACTTGCAGGGGCCCGAACGACAGGCTCTCGTTACCGGGCACGCAACGGCCGTCCACATCGGTGCAGCTTTGATAGTCGGCGGCGGCTTCAATGGCGAACGTTCCGGGCCGGAGCAGCTTGATACGCTGTCGGATCTGACCGGACTTCTCCCAAAATGCCACTTCGCCTTTGAACACTTCGTCCTGCTGGTGGTGCGATTTCACGGACCGGGGCTTACCCACCAATGCATAGGCCGGGCTGGGCGCAAACTTTAGCGTAAACACCACGGGGCCCACGTCTTCGCTAAAATCGGTAGCGTAGAGGTGCCACTTGTCGTCAATGCGGGCATTTACGACCAGATCCATCTCCTGGCCCACTTTGCCGGAGGGCTGGCCCAGGGCCGTACTCAGGTGGGTGGGCACCAAAATCTGTGCAACGGCCGGCAGAGCCAGTAACCAGCAGACTAACAAAAATTTAAAAATACGGCGAATGTTCATAATAGATTTATCAACGTCAGCCCGTAAAATTAGGCCCCCTAAGCACAAACGGCTGGGCTAAAAGTTCAAACAGTCAACCCCACGCGCCAAAGTCCGTACTTTTGTGCAACAATGGCCCCCAGACCGTCCGCGTCGCGGGGCCGCCGACATGGGTTTAAAAATCATTATCTCTCTGCTACTTATCGTAGCCAACGGTTTTTTTGTGGCGGCCGAGTTTTCTCTCATCCGCGTCCGTCTTTCGCAACTGGAGCTAAAAGCCAAAGAGGGCAGTCGTTTGGCCGTACAAGCGATTAATGTGCTGCACAAGCTTTACAATTACCTGTCTGCCACGCAGTTAGGTGTTACGGTTGCCTCTCTTATTCTGGGGGCCGTGGGCGAAGAAGTGGCCACCGAGATCATCCTTAGTACGGTGCATCGTTCGGGCTTGGCCATCTCTCCGACGGCGGCCCACAGTACAGCAGTGGTGGTGGGCCTGATCATCATAACCATCTTGCACGTGCTGTTCGGCGAATTATTTCCGAAGGCGTTGGCCATCCAGCGTCCCGAGGCGGTGAGCCTAGCCCTAGTGCTGCCGCTGCGGGCGTTTTACTTGGCTACACTGCCGCTGACGTGGTTTTTGTCGAAGGCTTCCAACGTCCTGCTTGGGGCGGTGGGCGTGAACCCGGCCCACGGTACTGAGGCCCACACTTCCGACGAACTGCGCTTGTTGCTCGACAAAAGCAAGCAGAGCGGTGAGATCCAAGACTCGGAGCACGAGTTGATTGAGAACGTGTTTGAGTTCAACGACCGCATGGTGCGGCAGATCATGGTGCCCCGCACCAAGCTAGCAGCCCTCGACGTGCACGCCTCGGAGGAGCAAATCCTGGAAACGGTATTCAGCGAAGGCTACTCGCGCCTGCCAGTATACGAAGGCAACATCGACAACATCGTGGGCATCCTGAACGTGAAGGACCTGCTGCCCATCATCCACCGCAACGAACCTGTGAACTTGGCCCGCATCATGCGCGTGCCCTATTTCGTGCCCGAAACCAAGAAAATCAACCGCCTGCTGCGCAACTTCCAGCGCAAGCACAGCGTGATGGCCATCGTGAGCGACGAATTCGGCGGCGTGTCAGGTATCGTCACCATCGAAGACATCATGGAGGAGCTGGTGGGCGAAATCCAGGATGAATACGACAACGAGGTGCCCGTGGTGGAAAAGACGGCCCCCAACGAGTACCGCGTGGCCGCCGCTACTTCCATCCCCGACGCCAACGAGTACCTCCCCTACCCCCTGCCCGAAAGCGAAGACTATGAAAGTGTGGGCGGGTTGCTGAACGTGGTGTACGGCAGCATCCCGGAGGTGGGCGACGTAGCCGTGCTCGACCCTTACGAGTTTCGAATTTTGGAACGCTCGCGCCGCGTGATTGACCTCGTGCAGCTACGCGTGGTGCGGGCCGAAGCGCAAGCCGAGCCCCGGGGCAACCTAGACGCGGTGACGTAAATTTATTGTAGGGGTCCCGCGCCGGCCCGTATTTGGAACCACCGGGGGTAATACTCCCCTTTTCTGGGCTTGAGGGTGCCGGTGAGGATGCGAATAATATCGAACAGGGCCCAAATACCGAGCGCTAACACGATAGCGCCCCCCACCACCAAGTACCCCGTCGTTCCACTAACTATGCCCCCGAACAGCAGCGCTGCGCTGCCAACCGCAAGCAGTGTGCCGCCTATCACCGTGCCTACTAAATAGGTGGCTCCTGCCCCATAGTAGCCCAAGTAGATCCGGTGGGCCCCAAAGATGCCCAGCACCAAGGCCAGCACCAAGGCAATACCCCGGGCGCGGTGCCGCGCCGGCAGGGGTTCGGCAGCGAAAACTTTGCGGATGACCAGCTGCGGCAACAAGCTCACCAATGGCGCGGCCGGCGCAACGCGTTGCAGAGAGGCAGCCGGTTGCCGACGCGCCAAGCGCGGGGGCCGCCGGCCTTGGCGGACCGAGGCCGGAGCGGCAAAGAGTAAGGACGACGGGGATCGGGCCAGCGGTGCAGCTATTTCGCAATCCGCGGCGGGGCCCCCAACGACGACCGCCGGGCTATAGCTCGGCGCCGGCCGAAACGCGTAACTTGCCCGCGAGCAAGCGCTTAGCACCAAGGCTAGTACAAGCAGCAATGGACCTGCTGAATGGGCCGGAATATTACGTGGTGCTGGGTGCATCGGGTATGGGTGAAGGGGTTGTGAACCAGCTGGCGTAAAGTTGGTAATTTTCGGCCGTGCGGCGCAAGTCTTCGCGCTGAGCTTTCGTTACAGGCTTGATGCGACGGGCCGGCACGCCAGCGTAGAGAAAACCGGGCTCACACACCGTATTTTCGAGCACGACGGCCCCGGCTGCAATGATGCAGCCGGGGCCCACCACGGCGTGGTCCATCACGATGGCCCCCATGCCGATAAGTACGTCGTCCTCTACGGTGCAGCCGTGCACCAAGGCCCGGTGTCCGATGCTGACGCGACTGCCGATGCGTAGCGCCGCCCGCTCGTAGGTGCAGTGCAACACGGCCCCGTCCTGGATGTTGGTGCCGGCCCCGATGCGGATGCTATTCACGTCGCCCCGGACAACGGCCGTGAACCACACTGTGCAGCCGGGACCCAGCACGACATCGCCCACAATAGTCGCGTTGTCGGCTACAAAACAGTCGGTCGGAATTTGAGGATAAATGCCATGAACGGGAAGGATGTGGGCCATTTTTCAATTATCCTTAATCGGTGAATAATTATCAGCAAATAACTGACAGGCGGTGCAGTGGCACAAAAAGTCGATAACTATTCATTGCCAACTACCAATTGTTAATTGCCCGATAAGTCGTTTCCACGTGCCTTTTTCCCAGTTGTACTTAAGGGTGCTGGGCAAGGCTTGCCAGAAATACTTACTGGTTTCGACGGCAAAGCTTGGCTGCATGTAGCAGTTGATGGTGCAGCCCTCGCACTGCGGCAAACGGCCTTCGAGGGCAGCCAATCGCTGGGTTTCGGGGGCCCCATAAAGGTCGAACAGGCGGCCGTTAATGGGAAATTTTTGCTGGTCCAAATGGTAGCAAGGCAGCACCAACTCGTTGCTGGGTGAAATGACGAGCGTAGTGCTAGCGGCCCGGCACACGGGCGTGGCCACGTGGTTGCCGCCGTCGCGCCGCAGTTGAATGAAAGCCTCGTTGAGATACACGCCCTTGCGCCGGCCAAAAGCGGAAAGATAGTCCAGCTCGTCGGCAGTGAGCTGCTCGCCGGTTTCTACGTCGCCGTACTCAAACGCCGGGTTGAGGATGAGTACCAAGCCATTGGGCCGGGTGATGTCGCGGTACACGGCCTCCAAGTCCTTCAGGTTGTGGCGGAAGACGGTGAACAGTACATCGGGCCGCTCGCCTAGCTCTTTGGCGACGCGAATGCTTTCGAGCACAAAATCGTAGCAGGCTACGCCCCGGCCCCGGTCGTGGGTGTCGCGGTCGGCCGAGTCAAGGGAAAAGTGCAGCATGTCGACCAGCCCGCGCAGCTTCACCGCATTTTTGGGGTAAAGCAAGCCATTGGTGGTCACCGTCGTGATGAAACCCAGCTGCCGGGCCAGCCGCAGGAAATCAGGCAATTGCCGGTGCAGCAGGGGTTCGCCGCCCGTGAAATCAATCACCGATACGCCTAGGCGCTTAAGATCGCGCAGGTTGGCACCCACGTCTTCCAGCGTGATGTAAGGTGAAGGCTTTTCCCAGATGTCACAAAAGGCGCACTTCGCGTTGCAGCGGTACGTGACGTAGTAATTGCAGAGAACGGGGTGACGAACGAGAAGCATAACAGGGGTGCGGTGCGGCGGGGACCTTTGGTCCGCGCGTGGGTCATTCAACGAGCGGACTCGCCGAGTCCTCGCTGCACCGCGCTACGAAGTTAGTGCGGCAGCTTGCCCCACGCGGCGGCGTCCCAGTAGGCCGGGGTGGCAGCCAGGGCCCCAGGCGTGGCGTCGCCAAAATGCTCTTGGTAGTAGCTGCAGAACCCTTTGAGCGGACAGCGCGGGCAATTGGGGTTCAGAAAAAAGCAGATTTGCTGTCCGTGCCAGTAGTTATGCTTATGGAAATTGAACAGTCCTTCCGCGTCGAGCGGGGGCCGCAGCAGGACCAGTAGCGCAGCATGCGCTTTTTCCACTGAAACTTTGGGGCCTAAAAAGCCTATCCGCTGGGCCACTCGATGCACGTGCGCGTCGACGGGCAGCACCGGGTGGTGATAGTTGAAGAGCAGCAATAGCGACGCCGTTTTCAGGCCGATGCCGGGCATGTTGGTCAGCCACGCCATGGCGCGCTCGGTGGGCCAGGCGGCCAGAAAATCCAGGTCGAATGAGCCGCCGGTTTCGGCTTGGACCCGCCGCAGAATCTCCTGGATGCGCGGGGCCTGCGTGGCAGGCCAGCGCGTGGTGCGGACGGCGTGAATGAGGTCGTCGAGCGGAGCGGCCAGCACGCCGGGCCAGTCGCCGAAGGCTTCTAGCATCCGGTCGTAGGCCAACTCCTCGTCGACGTGAGTAGTTCGGTGCGACAAAACCGTGGAAATCAACTCACGTATGGGCGTGCGCCGCGCTACTGGCGGCAGGTGGCCGTAAAAACGGTCCAGGATTTCGTGGTCGGCCAGGGCCCTGGCGGCAGCCGTCGAGGCGTAGGAAACAACGGGTTCGGGCATGACCGGTTGTACCGCCCGGCGGTGGCGAAGGTTGCCCACGCTAGTCAATAAAAAACCGGCAGCCCTAAAGGGCCACCGGCTTTCGGCACTTCCATAACCCTAAAGACTGGCCTAGAGCTGGCCTCTTTTAGCGGCTTTCTGCATTTTCTCATTGGCAAAAATGGCCACTTCCACGCGGCGGTTGGCCGCTTTGCCAGCGGCGGTGGCGTTGTCGCCCACCGGCTGCGTCGAGCCGTAGCCGGTGGCCGTGATACGGGCGGCTTCCACGCCTTCGCCGGTGATGGTGTTAGTCACAGATTGAGCGCGG
>JANPOR010000289.1:0-17716 GCA_031428075.1 Hymenobacter sp.
CACCAGGTCAGCGACCAGCCACACGTACCAACTCTCCACCTTTTTGCGCATCAACAGGAAAGTAGCCGCGATGCTGAGCATGGTCGTGAACGAGTCGAGATACGGGAAGGCGCTGGGCTTGCTGAAGACCAGTGGCAGCCACTGGTGGAGGCGTTGGGCCAGGGCCCCCAGTAGGACTGTAGCCGCCCCCGCGCCCGCCCCGCCCAGCAGCAGCACGCGGCGCGGGGTGTAGGTGATGCGCAACTCCTCTTTCTGGTCGGCTTCCCGGGAGGCAGGGTGCGTCCATTGCCACCAGCCAATGATGCTGGTAATAAAGAAGAATACCTGCAAAAATGTATCGGGGTACAGTTGCACCTGAAAGAATAGGAAAAACGACAACACGATGCCCACCAAACTCAGCGGCCAGCTCCACACGTTGGCGCGGGCCGAGAGCCACACCGCCACTGCTCCCGCTACAACCCCAAAAAATTCTAGGTAGCTCATCGGGTAGCCGAGCACGGTAAAAAAGATGGTTTCGACGCGCAGGAAATCGGGCATGGGACAAAGTAACTACGGCCCCGACGTCCAGCGCGGCAAAGTATTTTGTGCGGCGAGCCGTTGTGTTGCGTATGAGGAGCTAATACTTCTTTTTTTCTCCGCTTCATGGCCGATTTACAAGACAAAATCATTCTCATTACCGGGGCCACATCCGGCATCGGCAAGGTCACGGCCTACGCGCTGGCTGGGCGGGGCGCCCACATAATCCTGCTGGCCCGCAACCGCGCCAAGGCCGCCCGCACCCGGCAGGAGATCATCGACGCCACCGGTAACCCGCACGTCGACACGGCACTGGCCGACCTTTCGGTACTCCAGCAAGTACGCGACGTGGCCGCCGAAATCAACGCCCACTACCCGCGCCTTGATGTGTTGGTCAACAACGCCGGCCTCATGTTCGGGGCCGAGCGCGAGGTATCGGCCGACGGCAACGAACTAACGCTAGCCACTAACCACCTAGGGCCCTTTCTGCTCACGAGCCTGCTGCTGGATTTGCTACGCAAAAGCCCGGCGGCCCGCATCGTCAACGTGGCATCGGGGGCCTACCGCTTTTCCAAGCCCACGCTCGACGACCTGCAGTCGGAGCGCAGCTACCACCCACTTTGGGAATACGGCAACACCAAGCTGTTCAACATCATGTTCACGCAGGAGCTGGCCCGGCGGCTGCGCAGCCACGGCATCGCCAATGTAGTCACCAACGCGCTGCATCCCGGGGCCGTCGCCACAGGCTTCGGTAGCCAGTCGGGCGGCTGGCTCACGGCAATGACGCAACTGGGCCGTCCGTTCATGATTTCGCCCACAAAAGGGGCCGAAACCAGCATTTTTCTAGCCACCGACGCCCACGCTGGTACCGTCAGCGGCGGCTATTTCGCCAAGAAAAAGGCGGTACCTGTGAAAAGCCACTTCAACACACCCGAGAACGCCCGGCGTCTGTGGGAACTGAGTGAGCAACTGACGGGCACCCTATTTTTACCGTAGCGGCGGCCGGCCCCCGGCCACCTTTTTTGTCGACAGCCGCTGGCGCGCGAGATGCTAGCAGCTGTTGGCATTTGAGGCAGCCAAGCAGAAGGCTACGCCCGGGCGGCAACCATAGATTCTTTAAATTAATACTTAATATTAGTTATATTTTACAAATCAGCATTCGCCTGCTGATAAGCTAGGTACCCTGGCCGGAAGTGTTTTTACTCAGCATTCCGGTCCGGTTTCTTTTTCCCCGCTTCCTTTCCTGCCCACTATGAGAAACCCCATCGACCTGACCCATCGGGGCATCAGCACCGCCGACCCCAAATTTCTGGCCATTGCCTCCGAGTTACAGGCTAATATCGTCAAATCGCATGGGCGCCGACACACGGCGGACACCTTTTTCCGTGCCCTGCTGCCCGACCAGCCATAAGCCGCCGGGACCGTTTACCAAAACAAAACCCCGCTCAGCAGCGCTGCTGGGCGGGGTTTTTCGCAACAAGCACCCCTTGGTGCTAGTAGCGGTACAAGTCCGACTTGAAGGGTCCATTTACGGGGACCTTGATATAATCGGCCTGCTTGGTCGTCAGTTCGTCCAGTTCAACGCCAATCTTGGCTAGGTGCAAGCGGGCCACTTTTTCGTCCAAATGCTTGGGCAGGGTATACACCTGGTTTTCGTACTGGTCGCCGCGCTCCCACAACTCCAGTTGGGCCAAAACTTGATTTGTGAAGGAGGTTGACATCACGAACGAGGGGTGGCCGGTGGCGCAGCCCAGGTTCACCAAACGGCCTTCGGCAAGGATGATTACCTCTTTGCCGTCAATGTTGTAAATGTCTACTTGGGGCTTCACCGTATCTTTAGTGTGGCCGTAGTTATCATTTAGCCAAGCCATGTCAATTTCATCGTCGAAGTGGCCGATGTTACAGACAATGGCTTTGTCCTTCAAGCTGCGGAAGTGCACCTCGGTGAGGATGTTGCAGTTGCCGGTGGCCGTCACCACGATGTCGGCTTCCTTCACGGCATTGGCCAGCTTTTTCACGGCGTAGCCGTCCATGGCGGCTTGCAGGGCGCAAATGGGGTCGATTTCCGTCACGATGACACGTGCCCCGGCGCCGCTCAGCGAAGCGGCGGTGCCTTTTCCCACGTCGCCGTAGCCGGCCACCACCGCAATTTTGCCTGCCATCATCACGTCGGTGGCCCGACGGATAGCGTCCACGGCCGATTCTTTGCAGCCGTATTTGTTGTCAAATTTCGACTTCGTCACCGAGTCGTTCACGTTGATAGCGGGGAAAGTCAGCGTACCGTTTTTCACTCGCTCGTACAGGCGCAACACACCAGTGGTAGTTTCTTCCGAAACCCCTTTGATGCCGGCGGCCAGCTCGGGATATTGGTTCAGCACCATATTGGTGAGGTCGCCGCCGTCGTCGAGGATCATGTTCAGCGGCTGGCGCTCCTCTCCAAAAAACAGCGTCTGCTCGATGCACCAGTTGAACTCCTCCTCGTTCATGCCTTTCCAAGCATACACTGGAATGCCAGTGGCGGCAATAGCAGCAGCGGCATGGTCCTGGGTCGAGAAAATGTTGCACGATGACCATGTTACCTCCGCCCCGAGGGCTTTCAGGGTTTCGATCAGCACGGCCGTTTGAATGGTCATGTGCAAGCAGCCAGCGATGCGGGCCCCTTTGAAGGGCTGGTCGCTGCCGAATTCGGCGCGCAGGGCCATCAGGCCCGGCATTTCCGCCTCGGCGAGGCGGATTTCTTTGCGGCCCCACTCGGCCAGCGCCATGTCTTTTACCTTGTAGGGAACGTAGGTATTGGTCTTGGTTTCCACCATGATGAGGGTTGATTTGTAAGTTCGTGTTGAACCGCAAAGGTACGGTAATTGTTCCGCGTGCCGGGCATTCACAGACTTAGGCGGGGCAGCCCAGTTCGTATCTATCTTTGTCTTATGCAACGTTTTATTAAGGATTTATTTTCGACTCCACGTCTTATCATCGCTGTCGCTGGATTAACCCTGGCAGCCCCGGCCCGCGCTCAGATTGCGCCCGCCACCATCCGGCTGCTGCCCGAAGACGCCGGGCGCGGCCACTACGGCCACCAGCACAATTTCTATTTTCTGCCCCCCGGCATCAGCGGCGAAAACTACCAGAGCGCCGGGTTCTTTGGCCAGAAACTGCGTCCTTATTTGGGCACCAACGCGGAAGCCCTGAGCAGCCTAGCCGCCTACCGCCGCCAGAAAACACTATTTCTGCTCGACCGCTTCGTAGGCGTGGGGGCCCTGGGCCTGTACGGCAGTCAGGTATTTGCCAAAGACGGTGAGCAACAGTATTTCAACTCTACCCAACGGGTGGCCGCTGGTCTGTTTGCGGCTACTTTGCTCGCCACTGTTGCCATCAACCGCCGCACCAACGAGCACTTGCAGCAAGCCGTATCGGCTTACAACGCCGGGCCGCCCAGCCCCCACGCCGCCTCGTGGCAGCGATTCACGCCCAGCACCATAGGCCTGCGCTCGTCGGCAACGGGCTATTCGCTGCTGGCCTTGGGCTGGACGCTGCGCTAAGCCGCCGGGGCCATTTTTGCGCTGCGCCCAGCGCTTTTCCGTATATCCGGCTTCATGGAATTTCCTTTGCCTGAGGCGGCCCGTCGCTACATGGCCGCTCACCTGCACGATGACCCCGCCCATTTGGCCTTGCAAGCCCGCCGCCACCCCGGCCTGCCCGTGCCCGAACTGGTGCGACAGATCCAGGCGCGCCAAAAGGCCCAGGCCAAGCTACCGGCTTGGGCCGCTAACCTTGACCTGATTTTTCCGCCCGCGCTGTCGGTTGAGCAGGCATCGTCTGACCGCACGGCGGCCTTCAAGGCCGGGCTCGTGGATGGGCAGCGGCTGGTTGACCTCACCGGAGGCTTCGGGGCCGACGCTGCGCATTTCGCCGCCCGCGTAGCGCATGTCGATTATGTGGAGCGCAACCCGCAGCTAGCGGCCGTTGTGCAGCATAATTTTCAATTGCTCGGGCTCAGCAACGTAACTGTGCACAACGCTAATGCGCTGGCTTTCCTCAAAAGCACCCCTCACCACTACGATTGGCTGTACTTGGACCCGGCCCGGCGCGACACCGCTGCCCGTAAGATTTTCCGACTGGCCGACTGCGAACCCGATGTGCTGCACCTGCTGCCTTTGCTGCTGCACAGTGCCGACCGCATCCTGCTCAAAACATCGCCTATGCTCGACATCGAGCAGGCCGTAACGGAGCTGAAGCACGTGCGCCGCCTCTGGGTGCTCGCCTTGGATAACGAAGTGAAAGAAGTGCTGTACGAGTTGGGCCCCGAGCCAGCCGTCGACCCCGAGCGCTTCGCCCTAAACCTGCGCCGCGACGGCACCCGGCAAGAATTTCGCCTCAACCGAGCCCGCGAGGCCCGCGCCATCCCGCGCTACGCTGAGGCCCAGCAATACCTCTACGAGCCCAACGCAGCAGTGCTCAAAGTGGGTGCATTTCGTAGCATAGGCACGGCTTTCGAGCTATTGAAATTGCACCAAAACAGCCACTTATACACATCCAGTACGTTGCGGACTGATTTTCCGGGCCGCATCTTCCGGGTGCTGGCAGTGGAGAAAGCCGACGGCCCCACACTGAAAGCGCACTTGGGGCCCGAGGCCCGCGCCCACGTCACGACCCGCAATTTCCCCGATTCGGTGGCCGACTTCCGGCGCCGTACTGGTATCCGCGAGGGCGGCGACACGTACCTGTTTGCCACCACCGACCTGCGCGGCCGGCCGGTGGTGCTGGTGTGCGAGAAAGCCGTCCTGCCCAGCGCCGGCGGGCCGGAGCTGGTGGGCGCGTCTTCGGGCGGCATGGCGTAGTTTTGCCAGCCGCCTGCCCAACGCTTCCTACCGGGTAGGCAGCTGGCTTTTTGCTTTTAATGCCTCACTTCTTGCTTTATGTCCTACCTGTTCACTTCCGAATCGGTTTCGGAAGGCCACCCCGATAAAGTTGCAGATCAAATTTCCGACGCCATCCTGGACGAATACCTGCGGCAGGACCCGACCGCCAAAGTGGCTTGCGAAACCCTCGTCACTACCGATTTTGCGCTGGTAGCGGGCGAGATTAAGTCAACGGCCCGCGTCGAGGCCGAGCCAATTGTGCGGGCCACCATCCGCCGCATCGGCTACGACAAGCCCGAGTATCTCTTCAACGCCGACACCTGCGAGGTAATGAACCGTCTGCACGAGCAGTCGCCCGACATCAACCAGGGTGTGGTACGCGCCACGGCCGAAGACCAAGGCGCCGGCGACCAGGGCATGATGTTCGGCTACGCCACCCACGAGAGCACCAACTATATGCCTTTGGCTCTCGATCTCTCGCACCGATTGTTGCAAGAATTGGCCATCATCCGACGCGAGGACCGTGACATGCCCTACTTGCGCCCCGACGCTAAAAGCCAGGTTACCATCCGCTACGCGGACAATGGGACCCCGGAGGCCATCGAGACCATAGTCGTGAGCACGCAACACGACGATTTTGACGCCGACGAGAACGCCATGCTGGCAAAAATCAAGGCCGACGTGCATGCCGTACTCGTGCCGCGCGTGATGGCCGGGCTGGCCCCCGAGGTGCAGCAGCTCTTCACCGACCAGATTACCTACCACATCAACCCCACGGGCAAGTTCGTCATCGGAGGACCCCACGGCGACTCCGGCCTTACCGGCCGTAAAATCATCGTTGACACCTACGGCGGCAAGGGGGCTCACGGCGGCGGGGCCTTTTCGGGCAAGGATTCAAGCAAGGTGGACCGCTCGGCCGCTTACGCCGCCCGCCACATCGCCAAAAATCTGGTGGCCGCCGGCGTCGCCGACCACGCCTTGGTGCAGGTGGCTTACGCCATCGGCGTGGCCCAACCAGTGGGCGTGTTCGTGACCACCTACGGCAGCACCAAGGCCTTGGGCCCCGACGGCCAACCCCTCGCCGACGGCGAAATTGCTCGTAAAGTACAGGAATTGTTCGACTTACGTCCCTACGCCATTGTGCAGCGCCTGGGCCTCCAAAACCCCATTTTTGCCGAAACGGCCGCTTACGGCCACATGGGCCGCCCGCCCGGCACCAAGCAAGTGACCATGCCTGATGGCGAAGTAAAAGTCTTTGAAACTTTCACTTGGGAAAAACTCGACTACGTGCCCAAAATCAAGGCCGCTTTCGGCTTATGATGTGGCCTATTAGCTCGCAGCGTTCATCATTTTCTACGAGAAATGTTTAAACAAAAGGCCCCGACTGAATCAATTCAGTCGGGGCCTTTTGTTTAGAAAACTATCGGATGATAGCCGAGATTCTAATGGGCTTTAACCAACGTTTTTTCCTTGTGTTTCACAATTTGACGGCGCAAGTTTTCAGTGGCTGCGTCGGTAGCTGCTTCAAACGACACAGCGTCTTCTTCGCTGAATAGGGTGCCGCCCGGCACCAGCAGTTTAATTTCGACAGTTTTATTGGAAACGCCGTCCTTATTGTTGACCCGCAGGATAACTTCGCCGCCGGTTACTTTATCGTAAAAAGTTTCTAGCTTGTTGAGCCGTTGCTGAATAAAATCAAGCAGCTTTTTATCGGCAGTGAAGTGCACCGCATTCATCTGAACTTTCATAGAGCAAGGAAGGAACTAAGGGTGAAGAAATTAAACAAAACCCGCGTCAGGCCCGCGGATGGGCTTGATCAAATACGGATTTCAAACGGTCGACGGACATGTGGGTGTATACTTGGGTGGCGGCCAGGCTAGCATGGCCCAGCAGTTCTTTGATGGCATTCAGGTCGGCACCCTTACCCAGCAAATGGGTGGCGAAGGCGTGGCGCAACGCGTGCGGGTGTTGCTGCGCCACCGACGTAGTAATGGTACTCAGATGCTGTTTCACGGTACGGTACACGTGTTTTTCGTAGAGCGGTGCGCCCTTATCAGTGAGTAGCAGGGGCCCCGGCACGGGACCGAATTCGTGGGCCCGGCGGGCCTGGTATTTCTCCAATACTTGCAGCAACGTAGGGTTAAGGGGCACGAGCCGTTGCTTGTTGCCCTTACCCGTCACCCGCACGGTGCCCCCGGGCAGGCTCACATCAGCGGCTTCGATGCCCAGCAGCTCCGAGAGGCGGATGCCCGTGCCGTAGAGCATCTCCAACACTAGCTGGTCGCGGTGCCCGGCAAACGAATCTTCGAACCGAAACGAGTTTAAAAAGTCGTTCAGCGCTGCTTCGGGTACGAAGTCGGGCAGCTTCTTCACCATTTTCGGGGCCTTGATGCGCAGCATCGGATTGGCAGCGATGCAGTTGGTGCGCAGCAGAAATTTGTAATACGAGCGCAGGCAAGCAATCTTGCGGTTCACCGTGCGCGGGTCCAAATCTTGCTGCATCAGGGCCACTACCCAACCCCGAATGGTGTGGTGGGTGGCCCCAGCGGGACACTCAGCGTCGCCCTCGGCCAGCAGGTGGGCCGCAAACTGGCCTAGGTCGGTTTGGTACGAGAGCACCGTGTGAGGGCTGTAGCGGCGCTCGAACCGCAAAAAATCAAAAAACGCTTCCATTATGGCCACAAAAAAGCCCGGCCTGCGAGACCGGGTGCCCAAAGTACCATTTTTTTTCCTTAACCTGCCATATCATTTCGGCGGACGCAAAAAGACCGGCTGGTTGGCCCAATCGAGCCGACCAGCCGGTCTGTCATCCGCAAGGCAACGGGTTGGCTATTCGTTGGGCGTGCCGTAGGTGGCCAGCTTGTACACGGCTTTCTGCTTCAGCTTGCGGTCCGTCACGCTGGGCTTCTGAAAAAAGGTGCGGCGGCGCAGCTCTTTCAGCACACCGGTGCGCTCAAATTTTTTCTTGAAGCGCTTCAAAGCGCGGTCAACCGACTCGTTGTCTTTGATTTGGATGATGATCATATCGGGGGTTACGGAAAAATGTCAGGCAGGAAGCCGAGCAAATCGGGCCGCAAAGATAAGCATAATTATTAGCCGGGCAAAGCAGCTAAAACCCAAATTTATTTCAGCAACGTGCGTGCAATCACCAGCTTCTGAATTTCGCTGGTGCCTTCGCCGATAGTGCAGAGCTTGGCATCGCGGTAGAATTTCTCAACCGGATAATCTTTCGTGTAGCCGTACCCACCAAAAATCTGTACCGCTTCGTTGGCCACACGCACGCTCACCTCGGAAGCGTAAAGCTTGGCCATGGCCGACTCGCGGTTTACGTTCAGGCCGGCGTCCTTCATCTCGGCGGCGCGGTAGGTAAGCAATCGGGCCGCTTCGATTTCGGTGGCCATATCAGCTAGCTTGAAGGCAAAACCCTGGAACTGGCTGATGGGCTGGTTGAACTGCTGGCGCTCTTTACTATACTGGAGGGCCGCATCCAGGGCCCCTTGGGCGATGCCCAGGCTCAGGGCCGCGATGCTGATGCGTCCGCCGTCGAGCACCTTCAGCGATTGCACGAAGCCTTCTCCTTCTTGGCCGATGACGTTCTCGGCAGGAATCCGGCAGTCCGTGAAGATTATTTCCGTGGTTTCGGAGGCGCGCATGCCCAGCTTGTTCTCTTTACGGCCAGCGGCGAAGCCCGGCGTACCGCGCTCCACGATGAAGGCCGTCATGCCGTGCGAGTCGCCCACTTCACCCGTGCGGGCAATAACCACGGCTATGTCGCCGGACTTACCGTGGGTGATAAAATTTTTGGCTCCGTTTAGTACGTACGCGTCGCCATCGCGCACGGCCGTGGTGCGCATATTACCGGCGTCGGAGCCAGTATTGGGCTCGGTGAGGCCCCAGGCCCCCAGCCACTCGCCCGAGGCTAAGCGAGGCAAATATTGCTGCTTCTGCGCAGCCGAGGCGTGTTGTAAAATGTGGCCCGTGCAAAGGGAGTTATGCGCCGCCATGCTCAGACCGATGCTTCCGTCGATGCGCGACAGTTCGGCAATGGCCGTTACGTACTCGGGGTAGCCGAAGCCGGCTCCGCCATATTCGGTGGGCACCAGCACACCCATTAACCCCAACTCGCCCAGCCGGCGAAACACATCGCGGGGAAATTCCTGGCTTTCGTCCCACTCCATCATACGGGGCTGGATGTGCTGGGCTCCAAAATCGCGCACCATCTGCGCAATTAGGGTTTGGTTTTCGGTCGCTACTGCTTCCATAAAGAGGGCGAGAAGTTGGGTGGGATTGAAAAATGGGAAAGGAGCAGAATATGCCGCTAACTAACGACAGTTTATGATTTGCAAAAGTACGGTTTCAGCGGTTGAAAGCCTTGCGCTTGACCGGGCCCCACAACTGCCTTTCTCCATTGAATAGCGCAAACGTGTTACTTTTGAGGCTTTTCGGGTGCAACCCGAGAACAGTTTAAAAAAAATCTGTGGTTATTCACTTTGGTTCGTGTTACCTGATCTACATGTCCTCTTCTGTTTTCGGCCGTATTGGGCGGCTTTGCCTCGGATGCCTGCTAACCGCGCTACTGTTCTCGTCGTGCGCAACGCAGCGCTACTATAACCAGCGCACCATGTTCCGCCTGACCGACGAACACGGCCGGGCTCTGGATACGGCCAGGCTACGCGTGGCCGTGAACCGCGCGGCCCGCAATTATGTCATCCAGCCCAACGACTACCTCGAAATAAGGGTGAACACCAACCAGGGCGAACGAATCCTGGATCCGAACGGGGAACTGCAGTTTGGCGGTAACGGCGCGGGATCGTCGGCCATCACCCGGCCCGCGGGCATTTCGGGGGGCCAGAGTGCAGGTGCAGGTCGTTCTACTTCGGGCGTCACTTTCCTGGTGCAGGCCGACGGGACCGTGACGCTGCCCCTTGTGAACCGGGTGCGGCTGAGCGGTCTCTCACTACTTCAAGCCGACAGCGTGCTCAAAATCAGCTACAGTAAATATTACGTAGAACCCTTCGTGATGACCCGCGTCACCAACAACCGCATCGTTCTTTTAGGCGCGCAGGGCGGCCGGGTGATTCCGCTCGAAAATGACAACATGAATCTACTTGAAGTGTTAGCCTTAGCAGGCGGCGTGGATGGGGGCGGCGGAGGTGGTTCCAGCAGCTTGTATAGGTATGGGGGGCGGGCCGATAACATCCGCATCATCCGGGGTAGTTTGAAGTATCCGCAGATAGAACAAATAGACTTGACAACCATCGCCGGAATGCGCCGCGCCAATTTGCAGATGGAGCCCAACGACATCGTTTACATCGACCCCGTTCGTCGACCCCTGCTGGAAAGCCTGACCGACTCGGCCCCCATTATTGGCCTGACGAGCAGTCTTGTTTCCCTAACGATTACGATCACCTATCTAATTATTAATAGCACGAAGTGATATACTACCGCTCTTCGTCGTATTGCTCCTTGTAAATTTCTATTAAAACTATCTCGATGGCTATAAAGGAAAATGCTGAACTGGAGGCCCTTATCCGCAACGCCATTGACGGCAATGCTGAGCCCCCGACGGCTACTTTAGTCGGCGCAGCAGCCGATGAGGAAGATGCCGGAGTTACCTTGGATTTATCTACCCTGGCCTTGGTGGCTCGGCGCAGCCTGCTGTGGCTGCTGTTGTTACTGGCCTTGGGAGGTGCGTCGGCGTGGCTGTACCTGCGTTATACAAAGCCTTTATTCAAATCCTTATCGGTACTCAAAATTGATCAACGCACTGAAGCCGGGGCCCTAGGCCTGGGTAATCAGTTGCCGGCCATTCAGTCCCAGGGCTCCAGCAAGCTGGCTGGCGAGGTACAGCTTATCAAATCCGAGATTATTTATAAGCAACTGCGCGACTCGTTGGGTCTAGACGTGAACTATTACGTGCAAGGCACAGTGCTTGAAAGCGAACTATACAATAATTCGCCGTTTCACATTACCTACACTATCAAAAACAGAGAACTGTACAACAAAAATATTAGCCTAGCTTTCGTCAGTCCCACGCGCTACAGCATCAAATACAGCGGACCCAACACCAGCCTGAGCGGCGAATATGCATTTGACCAACAAGTGTCGCTGCCGGGCATCGAGCTACGGCTGACGCCGACGCGCTACTTTGATGCGGCCGCGCGCGATGAGAAGTACCACTTTACCATTCAAAACGCAGGTACGGTCAACGCTTACCTTGAAAAAAACCTGTCGGTCGACATACTAAGTCCCGACGCCAATACCATCCAAATCTCGTTCACGGATTTCAACCCCAGCAAGGCGCAACGCATTGTCAATAAGGTTGATACTGTGTATCTATACGCTAAGGTGTTGCGTGAGCAGGAAAAAGCCGCGCTCACCCTGCGGTTTCTTGACCAGCAACTCGGCATCAACTACGATAACCTGCAACGCGCCGAAAATCGAATGCAGGGATTCGTAGAAAGAACTAAGACCTACGACGTAAGGTCGGAAGTGGCTGCCTTCGCCGCCAAAGCGGAGGCACTAGAAGAACAGCGGTTGAAGCTAAACCAAGGGCTAGTGCTACTGAACGACATCGCGCGCATGATGCAGCAGAACCACCTGACCCGCAATGAGGACGAAACGATAGAGCAGAGCATTCCGGGTTTAGGTGATGTTGAAGACCCTATACTAACTCAACTGCTGGGCCAACTCAACGCTCTGCAATGGGATCAGGAACGGGTGAGTCGCTCGTACAAGCCCACCACGGAGGCCCTGCAACAGAAAAATGCGCTATTAGCCTACACTTCCGCTAGTATTGAGCGGCAACTGGTGCAGGCGCGCAAGTCGTTGCTGGCTAAGGTCGCGCTGTTGGACCGCAAGCAGGTCCAAATCGACAACAAACAGCAGGGCCTACCGGGTAAGGCTACGGAACTGGCCCGCTTGCAGCGGCCGCTCGACTTGGCCGACAAAACCTACGTCATGCTGATGGGAAAAAAGGCGGACTTCAACATTCAGAAAGCCGGCACTACTGCTGATTTTCAGATTTTATTTCCGGCGTCGGAGCCCCAACTCCCAATTTCGCCGGTACGGCTCCTGGTATACGCCATCGGGCTGGTGGGCGGCTTGTTTCTGGGTTTGGGGCTAATAGCGGTGCGCTACCTGATGCACAACACTGTTACCAATACCCGCGAGTTGGAACGCGGCACCTCAGCCTCAGTACTGGGCGTAATCCCGACTTACAGCAAAGAGAAAATGGAAGTGTCGCGCCTAGTAGTGAACGATAACCCCAAGTCGTCCATTTCCGAAGCCATCCGCTCCATTCGTACCAACTTGGATTTCATCAGTCCAGCCCAAAAAAAGCGGCTCATTTCGGTAACATCCACCATTTCGGGCGAGGGAAAAACTTTCGTGACGGTAAACTTGGCGGGTATCATCGCCATGTCGGGCCAGCGGGTGGTCATTCTTGACCTCGACATGCGCAAGCCCAAGGTGAACCTGGCGTTTGAGGCCGAAAATATTAAGGGTGTGAGCACCATTCTGATTGCTCGACACTCGGTGCAAGAATGTATCCAGCACACCTCCATCGAGTCGCTACATTTTATTTCGGCGGGGCCCGCCCCACCTAACCCGTCGGAGCTAATTCTTAGTCCTCGCTTCGATCAGATGCTGGCCGAACTGTACGAAACCTATGACGTGGTGATCATCGACACACCGCCAGTGGGGCTTGTGACCGACGGTATCCTGATCATGCGAAAGGCCGACATCCCGATTTATATCGTGCGGGCCGATTATTCGCGCAAGGCTTTCATCAAGAACATGAACCGCCTAATGCGCACCAACAACCTCGCCCGTATGTGCACAATCCTTAACGATGCCCAGTCGAAAGGTGCCTATGGCTACGGCTATGGATACGGGTACGGGTACGGGTACGGCTCGTATGGGCAGGGCTATTACGATGAGCCCACCAAGGCCCCCACGCTGGGACAAAAGTTGGTCCGTCTGTTTAAGTAAGCTGTACCTAGGATCCTGATTCGCATTGATGTCTACTTTCTGGCAACGCCTTCTTGGCAACGCGCCTGCTTCGACCGCCGAAGTACCGGTTCCGGTCCCGGTTGAGGCCTTGGCAGGCCTGGGGGCTGACATGCACTCGCACCTGCTGCCGGGCCTTGACGACGGTGCGGCTACCCTTGACGATGCCATAGCATTGCTGCGCGAGTTGCGCACGCTAGGACTGCGGCGGCTCGTGCTGACACCCCATATCATGGGCGACTTCTACAAAAACACCCCGGAAGACATCCGGGCGGCGCTGGCGCGGCTACAGGAAGCGGCCGTTGCCGCGGGCCTGGGCGATGTGGCGTTGGAATGCGCGGCCGAGTATTACCTCGACGAGTTTCTGGGCCGCAAGCTGGCCGATGGCACCGAAATGCTGACTTTCGGCGGTGCGCAGCGCTATTTGCTATTCGAAACGTCGTACATGAACGAGCCGCTCAACTTGTTCGAAATTATTTTCGAACTCCAGGCCCAGGGGTACCGGCCAGTGCTAGCCCACCCCGAACGCTACACCTACCTCTATGGCCGTTTCGCGGACATTGAAAAGCTACGCCGTGACCACGGCGTACTGCTGCAAATCAACCTAAATTCGCTGGCCGGTTATTACTCGCCCACGGCCCAGAAAATCGCCGAACAATTAATTGACGCTAAACTGGTTGACTTTGTGGGCACCGATACTCATCACCTGCGTCACGTCGACACGCTGGGCCGCAAGACGGTAGCCACGCGGTATTTCCGCCGACTGCTGGAGTTGCCTTTGCTCAACAAAACGCTTTAAACCAATGGTGTTTGTCACGGGCGGCACAGGGTTAATTGGATCGTTTCTGGTGCGAGCACTGCGGGCTCGGGGCTTGGCTGTACGGGCCCTGCACCGGGGAACTTTGCCCGCCGGGGCTGCGCCCGACGTGGAGTGGCTACCGGGCGACCTGCTTGATACCGACCTGTTGCGGGGGGCCCTGACGCCGGATGTCACGCACGTATTCCACTGCGCAGGGTTGGTTTCTTACGCACCTCAAGATGTAGACCTGCTCCAGCAAATCAACGTGGAAGGCACGGCGGCCGTGGTCGACGCTTGCTTGGAGCGGCCGGGCATCCGGCTGGCGCACGTGTCGTCGGTGGCGGCGCTGGGAAGTCCGTTGACGACGGTGGGCCCCGGCCCCCAAGTAGTTACGGAAGCCGCCGTGTGGAACCTGGGCGCCGCCCACCCTGCCTACGCCGCCAGCAAATATCTCGGCGAACTGGAAGTGTGGCGCGGCGCGGCCGAGGGCCTATCTACTGTCATAGTAAACCCGTCGGTGGTCCTGGGACCCGGTGACTGGCACCGTAGTAGCACCCGCCTGCTGCGCTATGCCCACGAGCAGCACCGCTTTTACACCAGCGGCTTGGTTAATTTTGTAGATGTGCGCGACGTAGTGGCGCAGTTGCTGGCCTTGGCCCTCGACCTGCCTGATGTGCGCGACCAGCGCTTCATCCTGAGCGCCGGGGCCCTGCCGCTAGCCGACTTTTTTCGGCTGGCAGCAGCAGCATTGGGACGTCGCCCGCCCACTGTGGCTGTACCCAACTGGGCCGCCGAAGGTATCTGGCGCTTCGAGCACGTACTCTCACTGCTGACGGGGGCCCGCCCACTCATCACACGAGACACCGCCCGTGCTGGCCGCCACCCAGTGGTGTACGACCATTCCCGCGTACAGGCAACCACTGCCTTATCCTTCAAATCGTTAGATGATACTATCAATTGGTGTGCGGCAGCCCTGACCCAATCTGTTACCGCGGAGCAACTTGCTAATGCATCACTGTAGAGGCCGTAACGCAGAGTTTTTTTATCAATCGCACGGATTTTGAGGATTATTGTTAGTAATATTGGTTAACAGCCGGGGCCTATCGGCGGCATCGGCTTCCGGGCCAGTTTGTACTGGCCCCAATTTTAGCGGCGACACTATGCGAATGAACGAACATTATGAACACCACCGAGCCGTGCTTGACACCGTTCGGCGCTTCGAGCAGATGCAGACACGCCACGAGTCTGTTTTCTTCGATTTGGAAGATTTCGAGCTAATAATTGATCACTACGTTACCAGTGCCCAATTTGAGCAAGCCCTGCAGGCTTGCGAAGCTGCGCTGGGCCAGTATCCTTTTTCGACTGAATTGCTCATCGACCGTGCCCAAGTGACAGCCATGCGCGGTGACTACGCGGAGGCCGAGCGCCAGATTGACCACGTAGCCGCCATTGATCCTACTAACGCCGATGTGGCCGTGACGCGGGGTATCATCAGCACCCAGCGCGGAAAATTTGCCGAAGCCGTAGCCTTTTTCCAAGCCGGGCTGGAGCAGGAGCCCGAGCGCGATGACATCCACTTCAATTTGGGTTTGGCTTACCAAAGTTGGCAGAAATACAAGAGTGCCGCCAAGCATTACAAGCAGAGTCTGCGATTCAATCCTGACAACGAAACCGGTGTTCAAGAACTATTGCACTGCTTGGAATTGAGCGACCGTCTGGATGCTCACGCAGATTTTTTTCAGCGTTTCACCGACGACGACCCGTACTCGGCTGTGGCTTGGTACAACCTGGGCCAGTACTGGTACCGGCGCGAGGAATATGGTAAGGCCGCCGAAGCGTTTGATTACGCCATCGTCATCAGCGCCGACTTTTACGACGCCCACCATTGGCTCGCCGATGCCTTTGTGTGCCAAGAGCAATTCCACAAAGCCATTAGCGAGTTCGAATTGAGCTACCCGGTCGGCGAGCCCACTGACGAGGCCCTGTGCAACATCGGCGAGTGCTATGAGAAGTTGCGTGAATGGGACTTGGCCCGCCGCTACTACCGCCAAGCCTTGGAATTGAACCCTGAGATGGACGAGGCTTGGTTTGGGCAGGGCGTGCTCATGCAGGAGCAGGAGCGCTGGCTCGAAGCAATTCACTTCTTCCGCAAGGCCACCGAACTCTACGCGGACAGCGGCGAGTACTGGGCGGCCCTGGGCGCTGCCGAAAACCAAGTGGGCAACGTCGTCAGCGCCCTTGAAGCCTACGAAAAAGCGACCGAAGTAGCCCCAGAGGAAGCCCAAGGCTGGGTGAATTGGAGCGCTATCCTGTATGAGCAAGGCCACTTCGCAGAGGCGGCCAGCCTTGTACAGCACGCCGTAGACCTCCACCCCCACGAGGCTCACTTCCACTACATGCGTTGTGCTTACCTGATGTCAGACGGCCGCTTGCGCGAAGCGTATCAATCGCTCGAAACGGCCTTGGCCCTCAATTACGATCAGCACATCCTGCTCTTCGACTATTTTCCGGAACTGCGTCGCCAGCCTGCCCTGTTGCGCCTCATCGACCAACATCGCGCGTAGCGGCGGGGCCTTTCAGACTTAGTTTTGCGCCTGCCTGCCCTCCGGGGTGGGCAGGTTTTTTTTATCATTGCCCACTGCACTTGCGGGCCAACACAACGCTTTTTGCCCATGAACTACTCACTGAATCAACTCCCCGACCGCACCGCCAAGCCCCGCGAGCGAGGCTGTACCATGGTGATGGACAAAGGTCTGAGCCTGCGCGAAGTGGAAGATTTTTTGGAAGTTGGCGCTGCCTGCACCGACGTAGTGAAGCTAGGTTGGGCCACGTCTTACGTGGTACCCAACCTCAAGCGCAAGCTGGAGTTTTACCGGGCGGGCGGCGTTCCGGTGTACTTTGGAGGCACCCTATTTGAAGCCTTCATTATCCGTAACCAGTTCGACGACTATCGCCGCCTACTCGATACTTACGGCATGGAATATGCCGAGGTGTCGGATGGCAGTATCGACTTGGCTCACGACCGCAAATGCGAGTACATCCGCGAGTTAAGCCAGTCGGTACGAGTGCTGAGCGAAGTAGGTAGCAAGGATGCTGAAAAGATCATTCCGCCCTACAAATGGATTTCACAAATGGAAACCGAGCTGGAAGCTGGGGCCATCAAGGTCATCGGCGAAGCCCGCGAGGGCGGCAACGTAGGCCTGTTCCGCAGTACCGGTGAGGTACGCTCGGGCCTAGTAGAGGAAATCCTCACCAAGATCCCGTCCGAGAAAATCATTTGGGAAGCGCCACAAAAGGCCCAACAGGTGTGGTTCATTAAGCTGCTTGGGGCCAACGTGAACCTGGGCAACATTGCCCCCAACGAAATAGTGAGCCTCGAAACCATCCGCCTCGGCCTACGGGGCGATACATTCACCCAATTCCTTGACATGGACGCTGTGGACCCGATGTTTCACCCCGCGGCCAAATCGGGGAAACCGGGTACATCCATGCCACGAGGATAAAACCGTGCGGTGCGGGCACGAAAAAACCG
>JANPOR010000290.1:0-6271 GCA_031428075.1 Hymenobacter sp.
TAACCGCGCTGTGCTGGGCAACGCCGCCAACACCGAAGCGCCGCTGCAACTCAAAATTTACTACACCCGCGTCGTGCAGCGGGGACCCTGGGCAGCAGACTCCCAAGTTGTCATCCCAAGCACGGCGAGGAACGCGAATCAAGCAGCTCAACCGGGCTGCTCAGGGCCCTTACTGCGTTTCGGATGATATTTTTATTGCCGTTTCCGTTTTTGATGATTCGCGTTTTGCCGCCCGGTCCGGCTCAGCCCGCCACCGGCAGCGTGAAGGCGAAGCAGCTGCCGGCCGGCGGCTGGCTTTCCACCCACAGCTGCCCGCCCTAAGCGCGATGAGTTCGCGCGCGATGCTCAGCCCCAGGTTCATGGCGGCGGCCACGGTGCCGATTTCGTCGTTTTTGCGCACTGCCACCCGCGTGGTCTGCCCGGGGCCAGCCACCTGCTCCATGTTGGCCCGCAGGCGGTGCAGGGGCCGCACCACCGCCCGCGGTAGGCGCACCACCAGCACCACGTCCAGCACCGTGCCCGCCGCCATGAAGGCGACGACCGTGCGCCGCGTCGTTTCAAAATCAGCCTGCTCGATGCCATGGGCCCCGCGTTTGAGGTAGGCGACGGTGGCGAAGGCGTAGCCGTCCAGCCCCAGCAGCAGCCCCACACCCAGGCGGATTTTGAGTTTAAGAGACACGGGAAAGAGAAAACTTATAGATCACCGAAAACCGAATAAAAAAAGGCGACGGTTTATTACAGGGGGAGGTTATAATTATCAATCATGATTTTGGTTCGGGCCGTGTGCATGGTCAGCGACTTGCTGAACGAGCAGGACTTGCGTACCAGCACGCCGCAGCGCTGGCGCAGGGAGCAATTAATCGCCTCGACGATGTGGGGCTGCCCCTCGCCTTTGGGGCCGGGCCGGTGCTGCCAGCGGGGCAGTACCTTGGCGGAGGCCTTCCCTTGGTCAGTAAAGAACCTAGTAATGGTGTCGGCAATGCGCCGGCAGGGCTTACCAGAGCCGGCGCAAGGGTGCTTCGAACCGGCGGCCCAGCGTCCAGCCCACGATGCGTCGCCGGGCCCGTTCGATGACCAGCCACAATCACACTTTGCGCTTTTTGTGGCCCACGAAGCTCCGCAACTCATCGCATTCGAGCGCTTCCCACCGCTTACGCTGGGCTTTCGCCGAGCGCCGCGGCAGTGGGGGGGGGGCGAAGGGAGCGGTGGAGGAGGAGTCGCTTTTTTTATGCGCTTGGCAATCGTCATGCGGGCTACGCCCGTGAGTCGGGCAATGCTACGCTGTGAGTTGCACTCGCTTAAGCGGGTATCGACTTGCGCGCATTGGGCGGCTTTGCGCACCGCCGCCGGCACGAACAGGCCTTGGTAGCGGCACGCCGTGCATTGTTATTTGGGCTGACCATTTCTACTGCCGTTGCGGCGCACTTGCCCGCTGCCGCATTTAGCGCAGAAATGTTGCGTATAAATCATTCGCTTTTACACGGCAGTCACCCCATCATAGACCACCGCCTGAAAATCAACATTTACCATAACAATAATTAGTAGGGCCCGTGTCGGCAGGCCGCCGCTTCCCGCCTACGGCCCGTACTTTTCGGGAAATCCTGTTTTCATGATTGACCCTGCCGAGTGGAGCGAGTTGGAAGCGACCCTGGTTCGGGGCTGCACGCGCTTGGTGGCCAACAAAAGCATCCAGCCGCTCAAAATTCTTAACCCCCGCGCCGGCGGTACGGGTTGCCACGCGGTGCTCTCCAGCTACGGCGGCGGCATGGTGGCCGGCGACCAAATCCGGCTCCGCGTGCGCTGCCAGCCTGGGGCCCGGCTTTTCCTCAGCACCCAGGCCAACACTAAAATCTTCAAGTCCATCGACGGGCGGGTGGCCGAGCAGCACCTGTGCGGGCACCTGGCCGCCGGGGCCTTGGCCGCCGTACTGCCCGACCCGGTGGTGCCCCAGGCCGGTAGCCGCTACTGCCAACGCCAGCACTGGGATTTGCAGCCGGGGGCCTTGTTACTGCTCGCCGACTGGTTCGCAGCGGGCCGCACCGAGCTGGGCGAACGGTTTGCCTTTCAAGAGTTTTCGTCTGAAATACGTGTTTCGCAAACCGGTCGCCCGCTGGTGCTCGACCGGTTTCATTTCAACCCTGCCGAGCACATCGCCATCGCTCCGGCCAACTTCGACCGCTACGAATCGATGCTGACGGTGTACCTCGTGGGCACGCCCGAAGCGCCCGGCTTCAGGGCCCTGGCGGCAGCGCTGCACGCCCTTAAAATGCCGGTGCAGGACGACCCGCACTTTCGCCTGGCGGGCTGGGCCTGCGTGCTGTCGGTGGCTCAGGCGCGGCCCGGCGTGGTGGTACTTCGGGCCCTGGCCGTGAGCCGGGCCGACGCAGGGTTTATTTATGAGCACTTGCTATGGGTGCTGGCAGGGAAAACTTTTTTTGGCACTAACCTGCTGGCCAGAAAGTACTAGGCCGAGCTGTAGTGCGGACTACAAAACCTGAGCTACAGCGGCCGCCGATCGGAGCTTACTGCGGCCAGGGCTCGGGCTTTGGCTTCGTGGATGTGCGTAATAATCTCCTCCAACCCAAACCCATCCAAGGCCCGCGCAAACAGGAAGGGGCCCTCGCCGCGCATCCGCTTAGAGTCGCGCTCCATCACGCCGAGGTCGGCGCGGATGAGGTCTTTAAGGTCGATTTTATTAATTATTAATAAATCGGACTGCGTGATGCCGGGGCCCCCTTTGCGCGGAATTTTGTCGCCGCCCGACACATCGATGACGTAAATGGAATAATCGACCAGCTCGCGGCTGAAATGGGCGGCTAGGTTATCGCCGCCGCTTTCTACGAACAGGAAATCGAGCGCTGGAAACTTGGCCATCAGGCCCTCCAGCGCGTCCATGTTCACCGAAATGTCTTCGCGGATGGCGGCGTGCGGGCAGCCGCCGGTTTCGACGCCCACGATGCGCTCGGGCGTGAGGGCGCTGTGGCGGATGAGAAACTCGGCGTCTTCGCGGGTGAAAATGTCGTTCGTGACCACGCCCAGCTCAAACTCGTTGCGCAGCCGCTCGCACAACGCCTTAAGTAAGGCCGTTTTGCCCGTACCCACGGGGCCCCCGATGCCCACCGTGAAGGCCCGCTGGCGAAAGTCGCGGTAGCTGGGTAGCCGCCGCGTCTCGCGCGCCGCGAAGTCGCCCGGCGAGTCGTAAGCTTCGTGGCTGTGGCCGTGAAGCAGTAGGGCAAGTTTGTCGACGAAAGCCATTCTGATTAATGTGCGGAATATGGAGGATGTGAAGATTAACCGAGCGCGGAAATATGAATGATCATGCTGAGCACAACGAAGCATCTCTCTCACTGACTAACTCAACCGTGCAACGAAGCAGGCGAGACGCTTCGTTGTGCTCAGCATGACAATCTAATCTAATTATTTCTGCGGTACTTAATTCTGGAACAGCTTTGAGTAAATATCTTCGTGTAACACTTGTACCACGTCGAGCATAAAGGCTGAGCGGGTAGCCTGAATATAGTCTTGGTTGGCATGCGCCGCTAATAAATGCTCGAATACCGCGTAGAAATCGTGCTGCAACCGGTGGCCTTCCATGGGCCCCAGGAAGCCCAGCCGGATGGCCGCGCTGAGTTGGTCGCGCAGGGCCATGTGCAGGAACACGGCTTGCAAATCGGCTTGCGCAAAGCCGGCGCGGCGCAGCGAGAGGGCAAAGCTGAGGGTGAAATGCAGGGGCAGGCTTTCGGCGGCGAACCAACCGATTAATTCGTTTAACTGGGCCTCGGGATAAAAAGTAGCGAGTAGTTTGAGCCAGTTTTTGCCCTGCACGATGCTGGCGCGGTGCAGCGTGGGCACCAGCAATAGGGCATCGTAATCCTCGGCCATGCGGCGCATTTCGTCGGTACCTTCGAGCAGGGCGCAGCAGGAATTAATAAAGGGGATTTCCAGGTTGGCGACTTGCTGCAAGTAGGCGTAGAGGTAGTTGCGCAGTTTGAATGGCGTGTTAATCAGCCCAAACGTGAGGCTGCTCTCCAGCCCGTAGGAGTAGGCGAACGAGCCGGTGGGCAAGGCCGAATCGGCGAGGTGCAGCAGGCGGACGAACTGGGTCAAACTATTGAAAATAGGAAAAATAACTTCTTTCCACTGTGTGTAAATATTCTGCAATTATAGTTCTCGGAATAAATACTAAGTATTGTATCACGCCCTATTTGAAAATTAATATTGATTAAATTTCTACTGAAAAATGATTGTGCCAAATACCCATCACTGTTTTTAATAGGTTCTGTAATAATTTTATCAAGTGACAGTAATGCATTAATTGGTCTGTATAAATATATATAAAGTATTATTGGTATAGCGACGAAATAAATAGGAGTTCTTAATCAAATATTAAATTTAGGGCTCAAATCGTTTCTGTCGCACATCAGCCATATTTCACAACGGCAAACAGCGAAAAGAACAATAGAGCCTGGAATTAAAATATTTATAGAATACTTGCGACTTTTTTCCATTGACACAAAAATTTGCTTTTGAGTACTCATGGTAATTTAAAACAAGTTGTATAGTTGCGCTAGCGGCAATTTTTCTGCTGGTTCGCAGGTCAAATGCACGCCGTCCACCATTACGCGGTAGGTTTCGGGGTCCACTTCGATGTTGGGCAGGTAGTCGTTCAGGGCCATGTCTTTCTTGCCGATGTTGCGGCAGTTTTTCACCGCCACTACTTGCTTGGTGAGGCCGTAGGTGGCTTGCACGTGCGCCACTGACGCAGCCGATACAAACACCATCGACGTGGGGCCCACGGCCTTGCCGTAGGAGCCGAACATGGGGCGCGAAAACGAGGGTTGTGGCGTGGGGATGGAAGCATTCGCATCACCCATTTGCGACTGCACGATGACGCCGCCCTTGATGATCATCTCGGCCCGCGAGCCGAAAAACGCGGGTTTCCAGAGCACCAAATCGGCTAGCTTGCCCAGCTCGACGGAGCCGATTTCGTCGGCGAAACCGTGGGCGCGAGCGGGGTTGATGGTGTACTTGGCCACGTAGCGGCGGGCGCGGAAATTGTCGTGGCGGCCGGGGGCGTCTTCGGGCAGGGGGCCCCGCTGCTGGCGCATTTTGTGGGCCGTTTGCCAGGTGCGGGTGATGACCTCGCCCACCCGGCCCATGGCCTGCGAATCGCTGCTGATGATGCTCAGGGCCCCCATGTCGTGCAGAATATCCTCGGCGGCAATGGTTTCGCCGCGGATGCGGCTCTCAGCGAAGGCTACGTCTTCGGGGATGTTGCGGTCGAGGTGGTGGCACACCATGAGCATGTCGAGGTGCTCGTCGAGGGTGTTCACCGTGAAGGGCCGCGTGGGGTTCGTGGACGAGGGCAATACGTTGGGCTCACCGCAGATTTTGATGATGTCGGGGGCGTGGCCGCCGCCTGCGCCCTCGGTATGGTAGGCGTGGATGGTGCGGCCCTTGAAGGCGGCGGTGGAGTTTTCCACGAAGCCGCTCTCGTTCAGCGTGTCGGTGTGGATGCACACCTGCACGTCGTACTCGTCGGCGATGGCCAGGCACTGGTCGATGGCGGCGGGCGTGGTGCCCCAGTCCTCGTGCAGCTTGAAGCCCAGGGCCCCGGCCTCGGCTTGCTCGCGCAGGCCCTCGGGCTTCGACGTGTTGCCCTTGCCCAGGAAGCCGAAGTTGAGCGGGTAGGCCTCGGTGGCCTTCAGCATCATTTCGAGGTAGAACGCGCCCGGCGTGCAGGTGGTGGCCGTGGTGCCGGCCGCGGGCCCCGTGCCGCCGCCCACCATGGTGGTGATGCCGGAGGCCAGCGCCTCGGGTATCTGCTGGGGGCTGATGAAGTGGATGTGGCAGTCAATGGCCCCGGCGGTGAGGATGAGGCCCTCGCCGGCCACCACTTCGGTAGTCACGCCGGCCACCATACCGGCCGTCACGCCGGGCATGATGTGCGGGTTGCCGGCCTTGCCGATGCCCACGATGCGCCCGGCCTTCACCCCCACGTCGGCCTTGTAGATGCCGGTGTAGTCGAGCACCAGCGCGTTGGTAATGAGCAGGTCCAAGGCGACGGCCTGGCCGATGCCGGCGGCCTGGCCCATGCCGTCGCGCAGCACCTTGCCGCCGCCAAACTTGCATTCCTCGCCGTACTGGCAATAATCTTTCTCGACCTCAATCAGCAGGTCGGTGTCGCCCAGGCGCACCCGGTCGCCCGTGGTGGGGCCATACATTTCAGCGTAAGCGCGGCGGGAAAGGGGAAGAGACATAGACTTAGTTA
>JANPOR010000291.1:0-2501 GCA_031428075.1 Hymenobacter sp.
CACCAGCGGGGGCTTTTTGTTGGGTCACCGCGGCTGGCTTGCTGCAATGGTCGTGATAATTGTGTGTCCTTACCTTCACTGCAACATTTCTTGTCTTCCAAGTTCAATTTTCCTTCCATGTTTTCAATTACTATCGTGCGCCGGCTTGGCCTGATGGCCCTGAGCCTGGGCGGCTGGGCGGCCACCGCGGCGGCCCAGCCGCAGGCCAATCCTAGGCCGGCGCCGCCCCAAAAAGGCGCCGGCATCAACGTAGCCAACATCGACCAATCGGTGGCCCCCTGCGAGGATTTCTATCGCTACGCCAACGGAAGCTGGCTGAAGAACAACCCGGTGCCCGCCGCCGAATCCAGCTGGGGCTCTTTTGACGAGCTGGCCGACCGCAACGAAGCCGTCGAAAAGCGCATTCTGGTGAAAACCTCCACTGTTCGCAACGCCAAACCCGGTACAAACGCGCAAAAAGTTGGTGATTTCTACGCCGCGGTCATGGACTCGATGGCCATTGAGAAGGCGGGTCTCAAGTCTTTGCAGCCGCGCTTGGTGCAGATTTCCAACCTGAAGAACCTGGCTGAAATTCAGCAGTACATGGCCAGCCCGAAGTCGTTCTCGGTGGGCTGGTACGGCATGGGTGTGGGACAGGACAGCAAGAACAGTACCCAGTACGCGGTGCAGCTGCGCCAGGGTGGCCTAGGCCTCGACGACCGTGACTACTACCTCAAGGACGACAGCCGCTCGAAAGCCGTGCGGGCCGCGTACAAGACGTACATGACCACCGTTTTCCAGCTCTTAGGCGACTCGCCTAGCTTGGCCGCTACCAACGCCGACGCCGTCATCGTGCTGGAAACCAAGCTGGCCCAAGCCAGCCGAAGCCTCGTGGATTTGCGCGACCGCATCAAGAACTACAACAAGGTGCCGGTGGTCCAGGCCGTCAAAGACTACCCGAATTTGAACCTGCCCCTGCGCCTCAAGGACGCCGGCCTGAGCGGTGCCCAGGACGTCATCATCGGCCAGCCCGAGTTTTTGACGGCAGCAAACAGCTTGTTGGCCAGCACGCCCATTGCTGATCAGCAGCAGTACCTGCGCTGGAACTTGGTGTCGGATGTGACCTTGGCCCTACCCAAAGTCTACGGCGATGCCAACTTCCGCTTCCAGCAAGTGCTGACGGGCGCCAAGCAGCAGCAGCCCCGCTGGAAGCGTGCCCTACGCGCCACCGATGGGGCCCTGGGCGAAGCTTTCGGCCAGCTTTATGTAAACGAAGCTTTTAGTCCCGCCGCCAAGGCCCGCGCCAAGCAGATGGTCGAAAACCTGCGCGCGGCCTATGCCGAACGCATCATGGCCACCGATTGGATGAGCGCCGCCACCAAGAAGGAAGCCACTCAGAAGCTGAATGCCTTCGCCGTAAAGATTGGGTATCCTGACAAGTGGAAAGACTACTCGAAACTGAAAATCACCCGCGAAAGCGCGCTGCAAAACCTGTTTGCCACTGCCGAATGGCGCCGCGAAGACAACCTGAGCAAATTCGGGAAGCCGATTGACCGCACAGAATGGGGCATGACGCCGCCCACGGTGAATGCCTACTACAACTCGAGCATGAACGAGATTGTGTTCCCGGCCGGCATTTTGCAGCCCCCGTTCTACGATCCGAAGGCCGACGACGCGGTGAACTATGGCGGCATCGGGGCCGTCATTGGCCACGAGATGACCCACGGCTTTGACGACCAGGGCCGCCGCTCGGATGCTAAAGGCAACCTGCGCGACTGGTGGACAAAGGAAGACAACGAGAAATTTACGGCTAAAGCCGACATGGTGGGCAAGCAGTACGACGCTTTCACGCCGCTCGACTCGGTGCACGTGAACGGCAGGCTGACGATGGGCGAAAACCTGGCCGACCTCGGGGGGCTCACCATTGCCCACCAAGCTTTCCTGAAGACGCAGCAGGCGAAGGCCGGCCAGAAAATTGATGACTTCACGCCCGAGCAGCGCTTCTTTCTGGGCTGGGCCCAAATTTGGCGCGCCAACTCGCGCCCGGAGTACATGCGCCAGCAGTTGCAGACCGATCCGCACTCGCCCGAGCAGTTCCGCACCAACGGCCCGCTCATGAACATGCCCGAATTCTTCGAGGCCTTCGGTTGCAAAGACGGCAACAAGATGGTGCGCGCCACCACTGACCGCTCCAGAATCTGGTAAAATATCTTTCCACTAAATGGTAGCTGTCAATTATTTAATTGCGTTTTTTAAGCAATATAGCGGCTAATAGCTCAACAATGATGGTTGCACGCAGAAGCTTGGCTAACTCGGTCGGATTTTTTTGTTCGTGCGATTGCGCGGCGTTACGGCAGCCGCTAGATTTGGCAGTTGTTATACCCTGATTTGCTGTTTTGCTCTTCTTTTCTGCGTTTCCATGTATCACATCGTGTACACCAGTACGGCCAATGTTTTTCTGAATGAAGAAGAAATGCGGCGCGCACTGTGCTACTGGCGCACCAAGAATGCCCGGTTGGGAA
>JANPOR010000292.1:0-1661 GCA_031428075.1 Hymenobacter sp.
TCCCATTACTGCGATAGTGGCGCTCACCTCCCACCTTATCAGCCGCCCGGAGCGGCTAGCCACACCCCATATCACTCGGCCCGCAGGCTCAGCACGGGATTGCGGCGGGCGGCTCGCCAGGCCTGCACGCTTACGGTGAGCCAGGCAATGAGCAGGGCCCCCATGCCGGCCGCCGCGAAGTACCACCACTGCCACGCCACGCGGTAGGCAAAGCCTTCCAACCACCGCTGCAGGAGCAGGTAGCTTAGGGGCAGCGCCAGTACGATGGCCACAACAACCAGCCGGGTCAGGCTGCTGGTCAACAACCAGACAATGCCCAGCTCGCTTGCGCCCAAGGCCTTGCGGATGCCAATTTCTTTGCGCCGCCGCTCGGCCGTGAAGGCCGCCAGCCCCAACAGGCCCAGGGCGGAAATGAGAATGGCCAGTCCGGCGAAGTAGCGGGCGAGCACGGCGACCCGCCGCTCGGCTACGTACTGGGCCTGGTAGTCGGCATCCAGAAACGAGTAGTCGAGCGTAAAGCCGGGGTTGTAGGCGGCGTACAGTTGCTGCAGCCGCGCAATCGTGGCCTGCTCCGCGGTGGGCTGGAGCTTCACTAGCACCGTGTTAATCGTGGGGTCGAGCTTGAGGAGCAGGGGTTTGATTTTTTCGTGCAGGGACTCGTAGTGGAAGTCGCGGACCACGCCCACGATGCGTGACCCGTCGAGCCGTTGGCCCACGGGGTCCGGCATCCCCAGGCCGGCCACCAGGGTCTGATTGACGAGGATGGCGACACTGTCGGCGCGAAACTGCGTCGCAAAGCTGCGGCCTGCGACCAGGTGCAGGCCCATCGTTTCCAGCAGGTCGTAGTTTACCAGCATCGTCCCGACTGGCAGGCGCTTCCCCCGCCAGCTCATCTCCGCGACGTAGCGCCCACCAAAGAAGCCGCCTAAGACGCTGGACGCCTGCACAACGCCGGGCAGTTGCTTCACCTCGCGCAGAAAGGCCGTCTGCTGGCGCGCCGCCTTGCCGCCCGTATCAAAGCGGAGCACGTTCGCTTTGTCGTAGCCCAGCGGTTGGCGCTGCACAAACGCCAGCTGCGCGTTGACGACCACCACGGCCACGATGAACAGCACCGAGAGCGTGAACTGCAGCACGACCAAGCCCTGCCGCGTCCACACGTCGCCGGCCCGGGTCGGCAGCTTGCCTTTGAGCACAGCCGCCGGCTGGAACCCCGACAGGTAGAACGCGGGGTAGCTGCCCGCCAGCAGCCCCGTGCCCAGCGCCAGGGCCAGGCTGGCCCCTACCAGCGGCGGCTCCCACCGCAAGGCCAGGGGCTTGCCCGTCAGCGCGCTGAACTGCGGGAGCACGAGCTGTACCAGCCCCACGGCCACGACCAGGGCCAGCAAGGCCATCACCACGGATTCCGTCAGGTACTGCCCCACCAGCGCGGCGCGGCTCGCCCCCAGGGCCTTGCGAATGCCTACTTCCTTGACCCGCCGCGAGGCCTTGGCGGTGAACAGGTTCATGAAATTAATGCTGGCAATCACCAGAATGAGCCCGGCAATCAGGGCGAACAGCCGCACGTAGGCAATGCGCCCCCCGGTGGCGACGCCGTTTTCGTAGGTGCCGTGCAAATACGCCGCCGAGAACGGCCGCACAAACAGCGTGCGCCCCCGGGCCTG
>JANPOR010000293.1:0-6891 GCA_031428075.1 Hymenobacter sp.
CGCTCACGCTACGGCCCCAGTTGGCGCAGTGGTCGGACGGGGCCCTATTGGGCGTGATCGTAGCCGCTGTGCTAGGCTACGTACCGATGGCCTGTGGAATGGTCATTTTACTCAAATGGCTGATTATTGGTAAGTTTAGAGCCGGCGAGTACCCGCTCTGGGGTCTCTACTACTTCCGGTTCTGGCTGGTGAAGAAGCTGGTGGAAGGAGCTCCTACGCAACTGCTATCGGCCACGCCTTACCTGAATGTGTTTTACCGCCTGCTGGGCGCCAGCATTGGCCACGGCGTGTACCTGGGCTCGACGCGCCTGATGACCTTCGACCTGCTCACCCTCAACGACGGGGCCAGCATCGCCCGTGAAGCCGGCCTATTGGGCTACCGCGTCGAGCGCGACCGCCTCATACTGGGGCCCATCCGAGTGGGGCGCGACGCTTACGTGGGCCTGCGCGCCATCCTCGAAAACGACACCGAGCTGGGCGATGAGTCGGAGCTGGACGACCTCTCGGTGCTGGCCGCCAGCCACCGCATTCCGGCCCGGGAGGCGTGGCAGGGTTCGCCTTCGCAGCGGGTGCGCGACCTCGATGGTGCGCCCGCGCCCGCCGTGCGCCCGGGAGCCGGTTACATGCTGGTCCAAACCCTGGCCATCGCCCTGATGCTGCTGATCCCCACAGCCGCCTCGGCCCCGATGCTGACGGCTTTCTACAGGAGCGTGGAGCGCTGGGGCCTGGGACCGGCCATGTTCCTGCTGGTGCCGCTATCGGCCGGTTACGTGCTGCTGCTGGGGGCCCTGTTGGCGCTCACCAAGCGCTTCGTAGCGGGCCGGCAACTGGCCGGAACCCTGCCGCTTTACAGCTTAGCCTACGTACGCCACTGGCTGGCCGACGCCGTACTGGCACAGAGTCTGAGCATTCTTAAGCCCTTGTACGCCACCATCTACACGCCGTTCTGGCTGCGGCTGCTGGGGGCCCGGGTGGGCCGCCGGGCCGAAATTTCCACCCTCAACCACATCTCCGCCGACCACCTCACGGTGGAGGCCGGGGCCTTTCTTGCCGACTCGGTGAGCGTGGGGGCCCCGCGCGTGCAGCGGGGCATGGTGGCGGTGGCGGCCACCGTGGTGGGGGCCCGCACCTTCATCGGCAATAGCGCCGTGCTGGCCGGGGGCACCGTGCTGGGCACCGGCAACCTCATCGGGGCCCTCTCGACAGCGCCGCCGACCACGGCCCCGCCCGATACGTCGTGGGTGGGCTCGCCCTCGTTTTTGCTGCCCAACCGGCCGGTGTCGAAGTCGTTTGACGCCAACCTGACGTTTGATCCGCCCGCACATTTGGTGTGGGCACGGGGCACGATGGAGTTCTTCAAAATCACGCTGCCGTTCGCGTTCGCGTCAGCCACTTTTGCCGGCGTGTACCACTACTGTGCGTGGCACTTGCGGCACGGCTTTCCGTTTTGGAGCAGCGCACTGCTGGGTACGGCGGTGCTGGCGGGCATCATTTTGGGCTTTTCGCTCTTCACCGCTGCTCTCAAATGGCTAATAATCGGCCGCTACAAACCATCGGAGAAGCCATTGTGGTCGAGCTTCGTGTGGCGCGATGAATTGATTAACTCTTTGTGCGAGAGCTACGTATTTCTGTACTGGGTGGCCCCGCTGCTGGGCACGCCCTTCGCTACGTCGTTCTTCCAGCTGATGGGCAGCCGCTTCGGCCACTCAGTGTACCTTGACACGACCGAAATCACGGAATTTGACCTGGCCTGGGTGGCCGACCACGCTGTGCTCAACAATGGCTGCACCATCCAAACCCACTTGTTTGAGGACCGCATCATGAAGATGTCGACGCTGCGCATCGGGCGCTACGCCACGGTGGGCACCTCGTCGGTGGTACTTTACGATTCGGTTATCGGGCCCGGAGCCACGCTCAAAAGCCTGTCATTGTTGATGAAAGGCGAAACGCTGCCCGCCAACACCCGCTGGCAGGGTATCCCGTGCACCTACATTCCGGGGGGCGGCCATGGCTGAGGCGGCTGCTTTTCTGCACTGCTGGCACGCCAACTTGGCCGCCGACTGCCCCGCCTGGGGCCCCGCCGAGGCGTCGCTGTCCGGAGCCGAGCGGGCGCGGCGGGCGCGGTTCCGCACCGGGCCCCTGCGCCAAACGTATGGCCGCGCCCACGGTTTTTTGCGGGCGGTGCTGGGGCGGTACCTTGGTTTGAGTCCCGGCGCGGTGGCCTTTACCGCCGAGCACCTCGGTAAGCCGGCGCTGCCGGCCCCGCGCCGGGTGCAGTTCAATTTGTCGTACCGCACCGGACGGGCCCTGTTGGCCGTGGCTAACCACTGCGCTGTGGGGGCGGACGTGGAAACTCTGTCTCCCGTGACCGACTCGCTGGCACTGGTGCAGGAGTTCTTTTCGAGCCCTGAGCAGGCCGTGTTGCACCACGCCGCGCCGGCCGACTGGGAAGATCTATTCTATACCATTTGGACGCGTAAGGAAGCGTACGCCAAGGCGTTGGGAATGGGCTTGTCGCTGCCATTCACCGGGTTTTCGGTACTGGAGCCGGGCGCGGGCAGCGCCGCGCAGTTGGTGGCCCCGGCGGGTACGTACCTGGCCAGCTTCGCGGCCGGGCCCGGCCACCGGGGGGCCCTGGCCGCGCTGCCCGGCCCGACGGGGCTGATGCCCCGGCATTTTAATTTTCCTGACGATTTATCGGAACTTGATTAGTCACTGTTTTTTGTTTTTTAGCTCTTCTTCTACTCATCTACATGAAGCAATCATTTCTTTTTGTTACTATTTTGTTGCTACCCTGCGGGTTACGGGCCCAGGTCCTCATGACACCCCGGCCGCCGGCCGCCCACGACACCGCCGAGTGGACGGTGGCCATCAATGCCGACCAGCGCACTTACTACCTGGGCCGCGAGTACGGCGACCACTCCTTGGCCGTGAGCCCAAGCGTAATTTATAGCCACCCCAGCGGGTTTTATGGGCAGGTATCCGGCTACTACTTCCACCAGAGCGTCCCGCCGCACTATTCCTTCACGGACCTGGAGGTAGGCTTTGCCAACAGTTTCACGCAGGCCTGGACGTACTCGCTGTCGCTCGACCGGGTGTTTTTTACCCAAGCCCTTACCAGCGGCGAACCCCTCATCAACAACGGCTTGGAGGCGAATACTGCCTACTCCCTTGGGCCCTTCAACCTAGCCCTGGACTATAATTTTTTCTTTCAAAAACAGAAGGCCCAGACCATTGCGCTGGCTCTCAACGGCACCCTGAAAAAAGAGGACTGGCTGGGGGCCGATGCCGTCAGCCTGAGCCCCGGGGCCGAAATTTTCTGGGGCTCGCCGCTGGCCGGGCTGCGCTACGGCGGCGCGTATGATGCCCTGGTTCCGGGCACGCGCCGCCGCAAGGGCAGAGCCGGCACGGTCTTGACTGACGAAACCGCCACCCCCAGCCTCATGGGCTACGAGCTGACGCTACCCTTGGCTTACACGCGCTACCCGTTTGCCTACACGCTCACCGGCCACTACATCGCGCCCGTGCGGGCCAACGCCGAGACCGAGCCGCTGCCGCGGGCGGCGTATGCAAGCTTTCGGGTTGACTTTACGTTTCGGTAGGGCGGCCCGGCCAGAACCTGCCTTCAGCAAGACGCTCTTTTTTTGTATGTGGACCCAGTCGGCCCTGGGCTTGTTTTAATGAAAAAAGTCTCCTTTCGCCGTGTGTTGCTGGCCGGCGTATTGCTGGTGCTGCTGCTACTGCTTGCGGCCGGTGGGGGAGCGTGGCTGCTGGGCAGCAGCTACGGGCAGAAAAAGATTGCGGGCTACGTGCGCCAGCAGCTGGCGCGCAGCTCAGAACTGGTACTGGGGCCGTTTGAAGTAGAATTTTCGCCCTGGCGCGACTTCCCCCACCTCACTGCCTCACTGCACCACTTGGCCCTCACCGACACCACTCATGGCCGCGCCGTACCGGTGCTGCGCCTCGGCCGGACCGATGCGCGCCTGGAGTTGGGGACCCTGCTACACGGCCGCGTGGTGGTGAGCCGCTTGGTGCTGACCGATGCGGACCTGCGCGAGCAAGTAGACTCGCTGGGCCACAGCTGGGGGCTGCGGGGCAAGCGTCGCCCCGGCCCGGGCAAGGTACCAGCCCTGAGCGTGGCCCTCGATTCGTTGATTATTAATAATTTCAGCATCGTTACCACCAACGGCTTCACTCACAGCGCCATCGAGGCGCGGGTGCGCAGGGCCCGCCTTGTGGCGCAGCTGGCGCAGGGCGTGCTGCGGGTGCAGGGCACGCTGAACGGACAGCTCGACCTCCTGCAAAACCCCAGCGGCACGCTACTGGCTAACGAGCCGGTGCAAGCGCGGGTGCGCTACCATTATGCCTTTCGGGAGCGCCAAGGAACTTTTGATGATGTCCGGTTCACGCTGCGCGGCGACACCGTGCGCCTACACGGCACCCACACCGTGGACCCCACCGTGGCCACAGGCACCCAGCTCGCTTTGCTGTTTGAAGGCAACCAGCCGCTGGTGGCAGTGCTAGGCACCGTGCTGCCGCCGCGGTTGCGGCCCTACCTAGCCGGGGCCGTCAGCCCAAGCAAGACCCACATTACGTACCGCATTGCGGGAGCCAGCGGGCCCACCGTACGGCCCCGCACGGTGCTTACTTTTGGCCTGCGCGGCGCCCGCATCGTCTGGCCCGACTCATCGCGCCGCATCGACCATTGGGACTTAGCCGCTACCTACGACAACGGCCCCGGCCCCGACCACCGGCCAGAAACTACCACGCTCACTCTCCAGCGCTGCCGCGTCTACTCGCCGGCCGGGCAGCTCGATGTGGCCCTGACGCTGCACAACTTCCGGCAGCCCTACGTAAGCGGCCGGCTGCGCGGGCGCACTGAGTTGCCCGCGCTGGCGGCCTTGCTGACCTCCGGGGGGCCCTGGCAGGCCCGCCGGGGCACGGCCGCGCTTGATGTGCGGTTCCGCGGCCTGCTGCGCCCGCCACCGGGCCAGACCCGGCTGGCCGCCTTGCAGCAGAACCTCGAGGGCCGCGGCACCGTGGTGCTGCACGATGCCGAGCTGCTACTGCCCGCCCGCCACGCCCGCCTCACCGGCCTGAACGTGCGCATCGGCCTCAAGGATAGCAGCTGGCGGCTTACCGATGCTACGGGCGTGCTCGACGGGATGCGCTTCCGGGCCTCGGCCACCACCACCCACTTGCTGTCCTATCTCGCCGGGCAGTCTGCCACCACCGACATCACCGGCGATTTTGCCGTCAACGACCTGCGTGTAAATCGCTTACGCGAGTTAATGCACACCCCAACCGGAATTGCCCCGCGACCCGACGCCTGGCGCGCCCGGAACCGCGCCGCCCTCACTGCCACACTGGGCACCGGCCTCATCCCGGCAGGCATGCATTTGAACGTGGCCCTGCACTGCCAGCGCATACTACTGCCCGCTGATACCCTCACCGACCTTTTTGTGCGGGTGCGCAACGACGACCACCGGGTGCGGCTCGAGGGCCTGACAGGCCGCCTTTACGGCGGCGAAGTGCAGGGCAATCTGAGTTGGCCCATCGACACCATCGCCAGCAACGTGGCCCCCGTCAGCTTCCAACTCGCCGTTCATTTTGGCACGCTCGACTACCGGCAGCTGTTGGCGCGGCTGGCTCCCGTACGCCGCCCCCGCACCGGCCAGCCCGGGGCCAAAAAAGGCGCCGCACTGCCCGCCTTGCGCGAGCTGCTGCTGGCCGCCGACGGCCAGCTCGACTGCGACATCGGCACCGTGCGCCTGCCCGACGGCCAAGCCCTGCACGGCTTGCGCCTGCGCTTGGTGAAGGAAGACTCACTGCTCGACATGCCCTACCTCACCGTGACGGTGCCGCAGGGCGGGCAAGGCCGCGCTTCGGCTTCGGCCATCGTCAACGACCTACGCCTGACCGCGGCCGACGCCGACGTGAGCCTGCGCTACGCAACCCTTGACGTGCAGCAGTTGCTGAAGCTGCTCGCGGCCCTCAACCCACCCGACAGCCTCGTGACGCCCGCCCGGCGGGTGGCACGACAGGTAGCCCGCACCCGCCGCGCCATCCGCCGCGCCCACCTTAGCCACCGCCAGGGCTCGATGTTGGCCAACGGTGTGCTGACCGCCACGCTGCGGGTACGGGCCGACCAAGTGCGCTACGCGGCCGTGCGCGGCGGGCAGTTTCAACTCGTATCGCACCTGCGCGACGGCGCGGCCCACCTCGACAGCGTGTCGCTCAACGCCTTCGGCGGACAGGTGCGCCTGCGCGGCGTACTGCAAACCAACCAGGGCCGCGACCACCACGCCCTACACGTGCAGACGGCCCTGGACCACATTCAGCTGTCCGATTTCTTTGCCGTGGCCAAGGCCATGCGCCTGCGGGTGTTGGGCGGCGACAACATCCGGGGCACCGTGCGCCTGGCCGGCGACCTGCACACCGACTTGGACGCTGCCTTCCTGCCAAGTTTCGACCAAACCCAGGCCTACCTCCAAGCTGATATCCAAAACCTGGAGCTGATTGATGTTGATGCCCTGACGGAGGGCCTGAGGTTTATCCGCAAGGAGCGCAGTGGCCACTTATACTTCGAGCCCGTGAGCACGCAGGTAGTGCTCGACAAGGGCGAAGTATTGATTCCAAGCCTGGTGTTGAACAGCAGCCTCACCAACTTGGAGGTCAGCGGGGTATATGGTCTCGACGGCCACGCCAACCTGTTCATCGGGGCCAACCCCATGCAGGCCCTGTTCGGCAACAACGACAAGCGCATCCAGCGCATCCAGCACAACGAGCCCCTGGCCCGCCCCCCCCCCAGCCGCACCAACGTAGGCCGGCGCCGCCCCAGCCGCCACCCCCCCGACCAACTGCGCCAGTAAAAGAAAGAAGAGCAACCCC
>JANPOR010000294.1:0-12501 GCA_031428075.1 Hymenobacter sp.
CGCGCCCTCGATTTGAACGCCCTGCTGGCCGAAACCGGTTGAGCGGAGGCTCTGGCTGCCTTTTTCGCCTTGATTCAAATTCGCGCCCGAACCAAAATCTCGCACCATCGGTACTAGGCGCACCGCGTATCTTTGCGGCTCGAAAGTTCACCACCTCCCCCATTCTTCTTATTCCCACCTCCGCTCATGATTATCGGCGTTCCTAAGGAAATTAAAAACAACGAAAACCGCGTGGGCCTCACGCCTGCTGGCGTGGCTGAGCTGCGCAAACACGGCCACACGCTGCTGGTGCAGACCGGGGCCGGCAGCGGTAGCGGCTTCGACGATGCTGAGTATGTGCAAGCCGGGGCCCAGCTGCTGCCTGCAATCGCCGACGTGTACGAGCAGGCCGAAATGATCATCGAGGTGCAGGAGCCGATTCCCGAAGAGTACCCGCTCATCATGGAAAACCAGCTGTTGTTCACGTACTTCCACTTCGCCAGCGGCGAAGAGCTGACGCACGCCATGATTGAGCGCAAGGCCATTTGCCTGGCCTACGAGACTGTGGAATTGCCCAGCCGCGCCCTGCCCCTACTTATCCCGATGAGCGAAGTGGCCGGCCGCATGGCCCCCCAGGAAGGCGCAAAGTATTTGGAGAAACCCCTCAAAGGCCGTGGCATTTTGCTCGGCGGCGTGCCCGGTGTGAAACCCGCGCACGTGCTGGTGCTCGGCGCCGGCATCGTGGGCACGCAGGCCGCCAAGGTGGCCGCGGGCCTCGGGGCCCAGGTGACGATAATGGATATCAACCTGAACCGCTTGCGCGAGTTGGACGACTTCATGCCGAAAAACGTCGTTACGCAGTATTCCAACGAGTACAACATCCGGGAAGCCATCAAAACCGCTGATTTGATTGTGGGCGCGGTACTCATTCCAGGCGCGAAGGCCCCGCACCTCATCACCCGTGACATGCTCAAGACCATGCGCCCCGGCACCGTGGTCGTGGACGTGGCCGTGGACCAAGGCGGTTGCATCGAAACCTGCCACCCCACCACCCACGAAGACCCGACCTTCATCATCGACGACGTGGTGCACTACTGCGTGGCCAACATGCCCGGCGCGGTACCCTACACTTCCACCCTGGCCCTCACCAACGCTACCTTGCCGTATGCCGTAAAGCTGGCCAACCAGGGCTGGCAGGCCGCTTGCCGCCACGACGCTGCCCTGCGTCTCGGCCTGAACGTGGTGCACGGCGAAGTGGTGTACAAAGGCGTCGCCGAGGCTTGGGGCCTACCCTTAGTCGACGTAGCCGACGTGCTGGAGCCCGCCACGGTGTAATTGCTTGTAGCGCGGACTTTGTAGTCCGCGTCGCTCGCTTTGTCCTGCCGATTACCGTTTGACAAACGCGGACTACAGAGTTCGTGCTGCAGAAAAGCCTCCCCAACTTCGCGTTGGGGAGGCTTTTTCATTTTCGAACAGCAGCTACTCAGCCTTGCGGTCACCGCTAGTGAAATCCAACATCCAGCCAAGGTACTCGGGCGTCAGCTTGCTCACCTCATCGAGCTGCTGCAGTTCCTCGGGAGTGAATTGCACGTCCACGGCTTTGAGGTTGTCGTCGAACTACTCCATTTTCTTGGTGCCGATGATGACGCTTGTCACCACTTTTTGGTGCAGTAGCCATGCCAGGGCCAAGGCAGCCACCGATGTACCCTTGGCGTCGGCCATGGGGCGCAACTTGTCAATGATGTCAAAGCCCAGGTCTTTGTTAACGGGCAGAAAATCGAAGCCCGTGCGGCGAGAATCGTCGGCTTGCTGGTTTTCGCGGGTGAACTTGCCACTGAGGAAGCCGCCGGCCAGCGGACTCCACACCATCAGGCCTACCTTCTGGTCGTGCAGCAGCGGAACCAGGTCGCGCTCTAGGTCGCGCCCGGCGATGATGCAGTAGGCCTGCAGCGACACGAACCGCTCCAGGTGCTGGTAGTGCGGGATATCGAGGGCCTTCATCAACTGCCAGGCGGCCACGTTGCTGGTCCCGATGTAGCGCACCTTGCTGTTACCCACCAGGTCGTCGAGGCCCTGCAGAGTTTCGTCGAGTGGCGTAAGCGGGTCGTAGCTACGGATTTAGTGGAGATCGATGTAATCGGTGTTCAGGCGCTCGAGGTTGGCCTCGGCCCAGCCCTTGCCGCCGGACGTCATGGTGCCGAGGCACAGCGCTGATACTTTCAGCCCCGTGTGGCCCAAGAGGTTGTATTTCATAGTTCCTGGAAAAGATGAGCAAAGCGGGTGACCTACCCGCGTGTTTACGGGGGCCCAGTTCGACTGGTGACGTTAGGGCGCAAACTCTTTCCTCCAGAACGGCAGTAGCGTAAACTTTGCGCGTCCGCGCTACTGCCCAAGGGCCACGCGCTGACGCTGCACACCTAGCTCTTCGATACCCAGCTCAACCATGTCGCCGGGGCGCAGATATTGCGGCGGGTGCAGGCCCATACCGGTGCCGGCCGGGGTGCCGGTGGAGATGATATCACCGGGCAGCAACGTCATGAATTCGCTCACGTAGCTGATGATTTTGGCGACGCCAAACACCATGTCGCGGGTGTTGGCCTCCTGCTTCGCTTCGCCGTTGACGGTGAGCCAGATCCGCAGGCTTTGCGGGTCGGGCACGGCGGCGGCCGGCGTGAGATAGGGCCCTGTGGGCGCGAAAGTGTCGGCGCTTTTGCCCTTAGTCCACTGCCCGCCGCGCTCGAGTTGGTACGCCCGCTCACTATAGTCGTTGAGTACGGTATAGCCCGCTACGTACGCAAGCGCTTCTTCTTCAGATACATAGGTAGCCTGTTGGCCAATGACGAGGGCCAGTTCAGCCTCCCAGTCGAGCTTGATGGCCCCGCGGGGCAGCACCACGTCGTCGTGGGAGCCACTCAGGGCGGAAGTAGCTTTCAGGAAAAACACCGGCTCGGTGGGCAAGCCCAGGCCAGTCTCCGCGCCGTGGTCGCGGTAATTGAGGCCGATGCACACGATTTTGGACGGCCGCGCCACGCAGCTGCCCAGACGGGCCGCCGTCGACACGGCGGGGCAGACGGCCCCGTGCCGCGCCAACCAAGCGGTGAGCCGGGTAATGCCATCGGTGGCGAAGAACGTTTCCTGGTAGTCCTCGCCGAAGGCCGACACGTCGAGGCGCTGGCCATCGGCGGTCAGCACGCCGGGCTTTTCGTGCCCTTGCGGGCCGAAGCGGAATAATTTCATAGGGAAATATACTTGGTTAACACGCCACTTTACGGCCCGGCCAGCGCCACGGCTACCCCGAAAACCGGAATTTCGTCGAGACGCTCGTTGGTGCGGTTTTCAAAATTAACGCGCCAGCAATAATGCACCAGCCCATTGGTGAGCAGCAGCAGCGGGGCCCCCACGGTTTGGTTGTAGGTGGTGGCCTGGCGGGCTACGGCGGCGTCGATGGCCACGCCTGGGGCCTTGCACTCGACAAGCAGCAGCGGCTGCCCGGCGGGGCCCATGGCCAGCAAATCGGTGCGCTTCTGGCGCTGGTTGTAGCGCAGGCCGCGCTCCAGGACCAGCAAGCCCCGCGGGTACTTCAAGTGGCCGACCAGGTAATGCACCACGTGCTGGCGCACCCATTCCTCGGGCGTGAGCACCACGTGCTTGCGCCGCAGCCCGTCCCAGATGAGCGGCTGGTTTGTGGCCGATTGCGTAAGTTTGGCTTCGAAAGGCGGCAGGTCCAACACTTGCATCACCTCCAAAGGTACGGGTGGGGCCGCCGCGTTTCAGGAGTACCCGCCGTGCCGCCGTACCCGTTTGGGTGGGGCGGTTTTTTGTTTTGAGGACCGGCTAAACCAGGGTTTTATCAATCTAAGCATTCCACGCGTCCACTCGCCCATTCAATTATCTCGTCCCCCACCCAGATGAAAACCAAAGAAGACATTGTTAGCAACTGGCTACCGCGCTACACAGGCGTGCCGCTGAACGAATTTGGGCAATACATCCTGCTCACCAACTTCAGCAACTACGTAACTATGTTTGCCGAGCAGTTTGATTGCGAGGTGCGGGGGCTCGACAAGCCCATGCAATCGGCCACGGCGGGCGGCATCACCATCATCAACTTCGGCATGGGCTCGCCGATGGCGGCCACGGTGATGGACTTGCTTTCGGCCATCAAGCCCAAGGCGGCGCTGTTTCTGGGCAAGTGCGGGGGCCTGAAAAAGACCAAGCTCGGCGATTTAGTGCTACCGATTGCGGCCATCCGCGGCGACGGTACCTCGGACGATTACCTACCTAAGGAAATCCCGGCCCTTCCTTCCTTCCGCTTGCAACGTGCTGTCTCATCGATGATTAAGAAGCACGAGCTAGACTACTACACCGGCACAGTGTACACCACCAACCGCCGCGTGTGGGAGCACGACCAAGAATTTAAGGACTACCTGCGCCGAGTGCGCGCCCTAGCCGTGGACATGGAAACGGCCACCATTTTCGTGGTTGGCTTCATGAACAACATTCCCCACGGGGCCCTGCTGCTGGTGAGCGATAACCCAATGACGCCCGAGGGCGTGAAAACGTCGGAATCGGACTCGAAGGTGACGGCCAACTTCGTGAAGCAGCACCTGGCCATCGGCATCGAGTCGCTCCTTGAATTAAAAAACTCGGGCGAGTCGGTGAAGCACATGAAATTCGAGTAAGTTACTGATTTCCAAAATGTGTAGTCGCGAGTATATGGGGAATTTTACTAAGGTTTTGAGGGATGTAAAGCTGGCGGTGGGGCTGCTGGCCCTCGCGGCCGGGGCCCTACCCAGCTGCCAGCCGCGCCGCGAGGCCGTGGATTTGCTCGTAACCAACGCCACGGTTTACACCGTCGATTCGGCGTTCAATAAAGCCGAGGCCTTTGCGGTAAGGGACGGCAAATTCGTAGCCGTGGGCACGTCAACCGATTTGCTTAGGCGCTACCAAGCAACGCAAACGGTGGACGCGCACGGGCAATTCGTTTACCCGGGCTTTTACGACGCGCACTGCCACTTCTACCGCTATGCCCTGGGGTTGCGCTCGGCTGATTTGGTGGGGACCTCCTCCTGGGCCGAAACGGTGGGCCGCCTCACGCGGCACCGCCAGCAACAGCCCGACGCGGTGTGGCTCACGGGCCGCGGCTGGGACCAGAACGACTGGCCCGGCCAGCGCTTCCCCACCAAAGACACGCTGGACCAGCTGTTTCCGAACGTGCCGGTGCTCATCGCCCGCATCGATGGGCACGCGGCGCTAGCCAACCAAAAGGCGCTGGATCTGGCGGGCGTCACGGCGACCACGCCCATCAGCGGCGGCGTGATTAAGCACGACGCGCAGGGCCACCTCACCGGCCTGCTGGTTGATAACGCAGTGCAGCTCGTCGCCGCCAAAATCCCCGAGCCCGGCCCGGTTGAAGCCGACGCGGCCCTGCTGCAAGGCCAGCAAAACTGCCTGGCCGTGGGCCTCACCAGCCTTGCTGATGCGGGCCTCGACAAAGCCAACATCGATCGGATGACGGCCTTGCAGCAGGCCGGGAAGCTGCACCTTCGCCTCTACGTCATGCTCAACCCCACGCCCGAAAACAAGGCGTACTACCTGCCCAGGGGCCCCTATTTCAGCGACAACCTTACTATTTCCGCATTTAAGGTGTACGCCGACGGGGCCCTGGGCTCGCGCGGGGCGGCGCTGCTGGCACCCTACACCGACCAACCATCTGAAACGGGCTTCCTATTGCAACATCCGGAATATTACCGGGCCCTGGCCAAGGAGCTGGCGGCTACTAAGTTCCAGATGAATACCCACGCCATCGGCGACTCCTCAAACCGGCTGCTGCTTGATATCTACGGCGCGGCGCTGATGGGCCAAAAGGACCGACGCTGGCGCATCGAGCACGCGCAGGTGGTGAGCCAGGCCGACGTGCCCAAGTTTGGGCAATACCAGATTGTGCCGTCCGTTCAGCCCACCCACGCCACCTCCGACATGTACTGGGCCGGCCAGCGGCTGGGGGCCCCGCGCCTCAAAACCGCTTACGCCTACCAGGATTTGCTGAAGCAGTACGGCCAAGTGGCGCTGGGCTCCGACTTTCCAATTGAGGACATCAACCCGCTCTATGGCTTCCACGCCGCCGTGGCGCGGCAAGATGCCAAGAACTTTCCCGCCGGCGGCTTCCAGATGGAGAATGCCCTGAGCCGCCCCGAAGCCCTGCGCGGCATGACCACCTGGGCCGCCCACGCCGCCTTCGAGGAGAAGCGCAAAGGCCAAATCAAGCCCGGGATGCTGGCCGATTTCGTGGTTTTGAAAACCGATTTATTGACGGCCCCCAAAGAGCAGCTGCGCAACGCCAAAGTGCAGCAAACCTGGATCGGCGGCAAACAGGTATTTTCAATTAAAAACTAAGCGACGCAAGGCAAAAAGGGGGCTACTCATGCCGGGAGTGATGAGTAGCCCTTTTTTACCTTTTAATTGCCTCTAAAACACCCCGTACACCGCCGGCTCATCGGCCGAACCACCGTACATGGCGGGTACCGGGATGTCGAGCAGGCGCAGGTACACGGTGAGCTGGCCGCGGTGGTGGATGCTGTGGTTAAGGCCCATAATGCGCAAGGCCGCGCCCTTGGGACGGTCCATGAGCACCTGCTCGCCGCGGCGCAGCTGGAAACCGTGGGTCAGCTGCTCGTCGTCGGTTTCGCTCAGGGCTCGGCGCAGGTCTGCGCTAAACTGGTCGAAGCGAACCAGCAGTTCGGCCGTGGTGGTGGGCGAGGGCGGTGGCTTGGGGGCGTTTGGGTCGAGGAAGTCGCGGTGGTCGGCCTGAACGAACAGCTGTTTAAACTTCAGCAAATTGACGATGTGTGAGGCCAGGGTGCCCAGCTTCATCGACTTGGGGTGGGGCTGGTAGTCGAACTTGTCGTCGGGCACGCGCTCGAGCACTTTGCGCGTGACGGCCAACTCGCGGTCAAGCTCTTCGAGGATGTTGTGTTTGAGGGAGCTAGTGTGCATGAGCGGGGTAGGCAAAATGGGAGAAACAGAAAACGGGCGTCAGGTGGGCGTGCTGGCTATGGCCGAGGCGGGCGGGGGCGGTAGCATGACGGGCCCGACCGGGTCGCCCCGCAGCGTTTTACCGCGCAGCGTCAGCAAGAAGCCCAGCCCAAGGATAAAGAACACAATCAAGGCCAGGATACTATAGCGCATGTTGCCACCCATCAACTGCGAAATCCCGCCGAACACCAGCAAGCCGATAACGATGCCCACTTTCTCCGTCACGTCGAAAAAGCTGAAGTACGCGGCCGGGTTTTCGGTGTTTTCGGGAATGATTTTGGAATAGGTGGAACGCGAGAGGCTTTGCACCGCGCCCATGGTGAGGCCGATGACCGACGCCAGCAAGTAGAACGACCAGCCTTTTTGCACATAGTAGCCGCCAATGCAGATGAGCATCCAAATGAAAACGGCCCAGCTCAGTGCCCGGGTATTACCGATGCGCTCGGAGAGCTTGGCGAACAGGTAGGCCCCGGCGATGCCCACGATTTGCAGCAGCAAAATGGTGAGGATCAGCGCCGAGGTTTCGAGGTGCAGCTCCTCGTCGCCGAACAGGGTGGCCACGTACATCACGGTTTGCACGCCCATGTTATAGGTGAAATAGGCCAGCAGAAACCGTTTCAGGTTGGGCTGGGCTTTGGTTTCCTTCCACACCTTGCCCAGTTCGCGGAAGCCGTTCAGCAGCCAGCCCGATTCGCTGGGGGCCCCGGCCGGACGTCCCGGGTCGGGGGGCAAGGTGAAGAAAGGAATTTGCGCGAAGCCGGCCCACCACACGCCGGTCAGCAGGAAACTAATCCGCGTGGCTTTGCCCACACTCAGGCCAAACATGGCCATGCCTTTGGGCCCGCCCATCATCTCGGGCCCTTGGATGAGGACCAGGCACAGCACCAGCAGCAGCACCGAGCCGATGTAGCCCATCGAAAACCCCCGGGCCGACAGCGAATCAAATTTCGCTTCCGATGAGATGACCGGCAGGTACGAGTTGTAAAAGACGATGGACCCGGAAAACCCGATGGTAGCCAAAATGAAGATGAACACCCCGATGGTGAACGTGCTGGGCTCGAAGAAATACAGCCCGCAGCAGGAAGCCGCGCCGATGTAGCAGAAAACTTGCAAAAACAGCTTTTTGCGGCCCGAAAAGTCAGCTAGCGACGTGAGCAGCGGGCTTATCAGCGCAATGATCAGAAAGGCAGCCGAAACGGAGTAGTTCTGCAAAGAAGTCCCCGGCACTTTAAAGCCCAAGAAATCAATCGGTGACTTGCCGCTGTTCGTGTGGGTGACGGCCTTCACCACGGACCCCCAATAAATGGGGAAAATACTGCTCGTAATCACGAGCGGGTACACCGAGTTGGCCCAGTCGTAGAACGTCCAGCCGGTGGTGATGCGCTTATTGTCTTTCTCGACGGGGGCCACCACATGCGGGGCGGCCAAGGAAATGGCTGGAGACAAAGGCATAAGGCGGAGGCGAAGGCTAAGATCCGGGGAAAGATAAGGGCTTTTGGCCGGCCGGGCGCGCGGCCGGGCCAGGGCCCTATTGCCAATTTATTGAGTGCTTTTGACGCCCGTTTGTTAGGCCAGCGGCTTTTGCTAAGTACCAAAAAAATTCGTTCAAAACGGTCGGCCTCGCTTGTCAACCAGCACCATGCAGATGCATGTTCATTTTCGGACAGTGTGTTCATTTATGAACACATTTTCAGCTATAGCATTTTTTATATTTGTGCATAACACTTTGTAAATCCGTTAGTTATTTAAACGGCATGTTGATTGAATGTAAAGGAGGAAACATTCACACTCCTGCACAAGAATGGACAGAGACATTGCCACCGCAACCCAAAACCAACGGCAGCGCCGGCGCTGGCTGCTGGGGGCCGGCCTCGTAATCCTGCTTCTGGCCGGCGTGCTTGCTTTTCGGTCGGTCCTGAAACCGGGCCTGCGTCGCAGCGACATACTCACGGCTACGGTAGAAACGGGCAATATGGAAGCGGCGCTGACGGCAGCGGGCACCATCATTCCGGGCCGGGAGGCGGTGATTACCAGCCCCATTCAAAGTACCATTCGCCGCGTCGCACTCGCCGTGGGGGCCCGGGTGCAGCCAGGAGAAACCATTCTGGAGCTGGACAAGGAGTTGGCCCGTTCGGCGCTGGCCAAACTCGGCGATGAGCAGCTGCGCAACCAGAACAAGAACTCCCAGCTACAATTGACCCTGGAGCGGAGCCTCAACGACCTACGGGCCCTGGCCCAGGTGCAGGCCGTGAAAGTGCGCAGCTTGCAATCGGCGCTGCGTGACGAGCAGCAGCTGCTAAAAATAGGGGGCGGCACCGCCGAAAACGTGCGGCAGGCCGAGTTGAACCTGACCGTGGCGCAACTGGAAGCTGGCCGCCTGGCCCACCAGATTCAGACGCAACGGCGCTCGAACGCGGCCGACGAGCGCGAATTAGGCTACACCGTATCGATGCAGCAGCGCAGCATTGCGGAGCTGGCTACCAAGCTGCAACAATCCAACATTAGCAGCCAGCGGCCCGGGGTGCTCACGTGGGTAAACGAGGAGCTCGGCACCACGGTGCAGGCCGGCGACGCTTTGGCGCGGGTGGCCGATCTGAGCAGCTTCCGGGTGCGGGCCACGATTTCGGATTCGTACGCGGATGCGCTGCACCAGGGCGACTCGGTGGTGGTGCGCATCAACGGCACCGATCTGCGCGGCGACGTGGCCAGCATCAGCCCGGCCGTGGACAAGGGCGTGGTGACATTCTACGCCCGGCTCGACAACCCGCACCACCCGGCGCTGCGGGCCAACCTGCGGGCCGACGTGTTCGTGGTGACCCGCGCCCACCACGGCGTGCTGCGCGTGAAAAACGGGCCGTTTTACCAGGGCGGCAAGGAGCAGCCGGTGTTTGTGCTGCACAACAACCGGGCGGTTCGGCGCACGGTGCGCTTCGGCGACAGCAACTTCGACGCGGTGCAAATAGTGGGCGGCTTGCGGGCCGGTGAAGTGATTGTGCTCTCGGACATGAAAGAGCACCTCGACATGCCGGAGCTCAACCTTCACGACTAAAGCAGCCTCGTCATGAACCCTCGCATCCTACTTCTACTCTTGACTCTGTTGCTGCCCGGGCCACCGGCAAGGGCCCAGACGACCCGAGCGCAGGCCCCCGACCCAGCGCTGACGCTGGTCGACGTAATTGCCCAGGCGCTCGACCATTCGGCAATTGGCCAGCAGGCCGTTACGACCCATGAAACCAGCTATTGGGCCTGGCGAGGCCACCAAGCCAACTACCGGCCGCAGCTGGGCTTGCAGGGCACGCTGCCCAATTTTAGCCAGGTGATTGCGCCGGTGGTGCAGCCCGACGGCACGACCAGCTTCCAGTCTGTGCGCATCAACAACTCCGAATTGGGGCTGACCTTGAGCCAGAACATTGGCCTGACCGGCGGGCAGGTCTCCGTGGGCTCGCTGGTGCAGCGGTTCGACGATTTTAACGGCGGCCTGCGGCGCTACAACAACCAGGCCTTCACCATCGGCTTTTCCCAGCCGCTGGGCCAGTTCAACAGCTTGGTTTGGGCGCGGCGCATCGAGCCGCTGCGCTACCAGGAAAGCCAGCGGCAGTACGTGGAAGAACGCGAAAGCATTGCCCAGCGCGTTACGGAGCTGTATTTTGACGTGCTGCTGCAGCAGGTGAACGCCGACGTGGCCCGCCAGAATGCCCAGGCCACGACCGAGTTGCTGCGCATCGGCCAGGAGCGGTACCGGCTGGGTCGGCTCTCGCAAAGCGACCTGCTGCAACTGGAACTGAACCTGCTCGACGCCCGCCAAGCCCAAACCCAGGCCCTGCTCGACGCCCAGAACGCGGCCGTAGACCTGCAGGCCTACAGCGGCCTGCCGGGCACCGAAGCGCCCGCGCTGGCCGTGCCAGCGCCAGCACCGCAGCCGGCCGTGGTGCCGGCGCTAGCGCTGGCGCAGGCCCGCCAGAACCGCAGCGCCACGCTCACATTTCGGCGCCGGCTGCTGCAAGCCGAGCGCGACGTGGCCCAGGCCCGGGGCACCACAGGCCTGCAAGCCGCCCTTACCGCCAACCTGGGCTACGTGAACCAGGCCTCAACCCTGGGCAACACCTACCTCAACCTGCAAAACCAACAGCAGGTGCGCTTGGCCTTTTCCATGCCGCTGGTGGACTGGGGCCGGCAGAAATCCATCGTCAAAACCACCGAGCTAAACCGCGAGCAGGTGCGGTACGCCGTAGCCCAGGAGGAACAAGGCTTCGAGCAAACCGTACTGGCCCAGGCCGGCCAGTTGGCCGCGCTCGGCCAGCAGCTGCTCTTGGCCGGGCGGGCCGACTCCCTGGCCCAGCGGCGCTACGACATTGCCCGCGCCACTTATCTGCTGGGCCGCATCAGCCTCACCGATCTGAGCCTGGCTTCGGTGGCCAAGGACGGGGCCAAGCGCGGCTACATCTTCGCATTACGGGCGTGCTGGGTGGCCCACTTCCGCCTGCGGGCCCTCACGCTATATGACTTTGATAATCAAACTCCTTTGGTTGCGATCCGCTAGCAATACTTTCATCTCTGCTTACCCGCCTTTTTCGCTTTTTCTCGCATGGAAAATCTGCTTGCCAACTCCTCCCCTGCCACCCGCACTTCCGCCCAGCCGCAGGGGCGCACCGCTGTACCGGTGCTTCAGCTCACCAACATCGAAAAGATTTATCAGACCAAGACCATTGAAACCGTAGCCCTGAACCGGGTGAACCTGACCATCAACCGGGGCGAATTCGTGTCCATCATGGGGCCCAGCGGCTGCGGCAAATCAACCTTGCTGAGCCTGATGGGCCTGCTCGACGAGCCCACCAGCGGCACGATTGCGGTGGACGGCCGCGCCGTGACCTCTTATTCCGACCGGGAGCTGGCGGGGCTGCGCAACGCCAAAATTGGCTTCGTTTTCCAGAGCTACCACCTGATAAACGACCTCTCCGTGGTCGACAACGTGGAGCTGCCCTTGCTCTACCGGCCCGGCCTGGGCGGCAAAGAGCGCCGCCGGCGGGCCCTGGGGGCCCTCGATAAAGTAGGCCTGAGTGCCCGCACGAGCCATTTTCCGAGCCAGCTTTCGGGCGGGCAGCGCCAGCGGGTGGCTATTGCCCGGGCCCTGGCCGGGGCCCCCGAAATCATCCTGGCCGACGAGCCCACCGGCAACCTCGACTCGGTGATGGGCGAAGAAATCATGGCCCTGCTGCTAGGTCTCAACCAGCAGGAAAGCACCACCATCGTGATGGTGACCCACGACGAGCAGCAAGCCCGCAAAACCCAGCGCCTGATCCGCCTTTTCGACGGCAGCCAAGTGGCATAGAACGCGGCTGGCGCGGGTGGCGCGGGGCTCTGGCCCGTGCCGCAGTGCCGCGGGCCACTGGCCCGCACCCCCCGCCAACCCTCACACCCCACGGGCAACCATTTGGGGCCCCAGGCCCCCCAGTAGCCCGTACGGAGCCGAGCCCCCCGCCAACAGACCCC